>DATMFU010000333.1:0-7474 GCA_035556015.1 Niallia sp.
GATATTAAAAGTAATAATCTAGAAGCTTCTTATTTAACTTGGTTTAAATCAATGTGTATTAAAATGGAGCATAATTTTGTAGAACTTACCAAGCTTAAGTCTACATCACAATTTATTTATAAACTTGTTTCTTCTATCTTGATAGGGTTTTTTGTATTTTTTGCCATACAGTTGTTTCAAGCACAACCAGCACAATTAATGTTAATTGTTATTATCTTTTCTAGATTATGGCCACGATTTACAGGGATTCAGTCCAACCTTGAACAACTGGGTTCAACTATTCCTTCATTTAATACCTTGATTATATTGCAAAAACAATGTCAGCAGGCCAAAGAATTTCAAACGAGTACAAGTAATACTTTAACTGTACATAACGAAATAAGCTGTAAAAATGTATATTTTAGATATAATACAAATGCTCCCGAATATGCACTTAAGGGAGTTAGCTTAAAGATTAAAGGAAATAGGACGACTGCAATAGTTGGTCGTTCTGGTGCTGGTAAGAGTACTTTAATAGATCTTATTATGGGCTTGAATCTTCCTGAAAAAGGAGAGGTATTAATTGATGGCAAGCCTCTAAATGATAAAACAGTTTTAGAGTTAAGAAATTCTATTAGTTATGTACCACAAGATCCTTTTTTATTTAATACAAGTATAAGGGAGAATATGATTCTAGTTAAAGCTAATGCTGGTGATGAGCAGATATGGAATGCACTCAGATTTGCGTCAGCTGAGAAGTTTGTTAAAAAGCTTCCACAAGGATTAGACACTATAATAGGGGATAGAGGTATCAGATTATCGGGTGGTGAACGGCAACGGATAGTTTTAGCCCGTGCAATTTTACGAAATCCTTCAATTTTAGTCTTAGACGAGGCAACAAGTGCATTAGATGTGGAAAATGAAACCAATATAAAGGAAGCCATTGATAGGTTAAAAGGGAGAATGACAATTATTGTTATAGCTCACCGACTATCAACGATTCGAAATGCAGATCATGTAATAGTCTTAGATGAAGGAAGTATTATTCAAAATGGTGAATTTCATCAATTAGCTAATGATGGTACTGGAATGTTCAGCTATCTTTTAGGAAAACAAATGACAGTTAGTTAAATATAATGATGAATCAACCAGGTAAGAAATACATAACTACTTTTTGTTCATAGAAAAGAACAAGATCAAGCCAGGTTCTAAATTATATTTGGAGGGAAGAATGTGCTTGAAAAATTTTTATCTAATTTATATGAGGGAATTTTAGTTCTTCCAGACAAAATCGAGGATGTAAATGATTTAATAGAAAAAATTGAAAAGTACGGAATATCTCCACAGGTATACAATTTATTAAAGGAGAAAGGAAAATTAGAAGTAACACCTCAACTTTTTCAAACTAGATTGAAACATAAATATAAAGAAAGTTTATTTTTAAATTTGTATATTAAGAATCAAACAATTCAGCTATTAAAAGCTTTTGAAAATAAGGAGATAGAAGTAATACCTCTAAAGGGAGTTTATTTTACGGAGGAATTCTTTGGAGATTTAGGTGCCAGAGCAACCTCTGATATTGATATCTTAGTAAAGGAGGAAGATTTAGAAAAAGCTATTGAGTGTGTAAAAGAAATTGGCTTTTTACAAGAAGAAATAGAAATTCCCTATCATTTTCATAAAAGTTTTAGTAAAGAGATTCCGGGTTCAGCAATTCCAATGACTGTTGAAATTCACTGGGACATTTTAAAACGTAATACAGCAAAACTGGCCATTAATAAATTTTGGATTAGTTCTGTTCCCTTACATAATTATAAATATGTAAAAAAATTAGACCATTTTTATAATTTTTACATGATATGTATACATGGGTGGAGACATAATTTAGAATCTCCAAGATATTTATTAGATATTGTTCAAATGATCTATAAATTAAAGGAAGAAATTAACTATAAAAAATTACTTAGGGAAGCAAAGATAAATAAAACTTACAATAGAATACTTCGTACACTTTCAATTGTTTATCTGAAATTTCCATATTTATCTAATTTGGTGGATTTACCTAAAAAAAAGACTAGAAGATATCATTACTCTTCACGTATTTCATCTAAACATTTCATTTGCAGGTATATAAACTTTATTGACAATGAATTTCTAAGTTTTGATTCCTATATTTATACTTTAAGAGAAGTAATTCATTGGTTTTCCCCCACAAAAACTGATATATCTATTCAATTGGGTTATGATATAACAAATAAGCCTTATTATTTTTGCTTTACTAAAATATATACAAAGAGGATGAAGAGTTTGTCAAATGTATTTTTCAGAATATTTAATATTATAAATGAAGTTTACAACGTAAAGTAGTATGGACTTCTGAACTAATAAAAGGGACTGTGCTTTTTTGGGTGGAAAGTTTTTTTGTGTGATCAAAGATTAAGTGAGTGGTATTTTGTATGATTATTTACAAGTAAAAAGTGCAGAATAATACAAGATTCCTTGTAGAGTTTTGCTCACTGAATATTATTTATGATTTCGACAAAGCATTGATACCAACAGCTGTCACTACGAAAAGTTAATGAATGTGCGTGGTTGAGGTGAAAAATAAATTAGAATCAAAATTGTACTTTCCAAAAAGATCAATTTATTGAATAGAACTCAGCTAAGGGTTAATAGGGTGAAGTATCGATGAAAATAAATATTAGAAATAATGGAAATACGTTTGTAAAGCGAATTTGCTATTATTTAGCATTTCTTAATTTTATAGACGGTATTCTCACGTATATAGGTCTCAAGCTAAATATGATTGAAGAGGCCAATGTACTAATGAGAATAATTTATGAAACAGAACCGGTTTATCTTCTAATAGTTAAGACTCTATTATCTATATTGTTATTTATGCTTTGCTTCTATCATGGAATACCTAACAATTCTAGAATGAAAACAATTTCTTTTATTGGAGCTTCCCTGTATACTGCCGTAATGTTCATCCATGTTTTTTGGATAATTGACATCATATAAATGCGTAAAAATTTTTAAAGGGTTGTTCCTTAAAAAGAACATATTTTTGTTGTATAGAATCTTTTTTGTATCATTTTGTTCTTTATTGAGAATTTTTAGAAATTGAGGGTGGAGCCCAATATGTATAAAAAACATTGTAATCGCTGCTATCATTCCTCATACAGTAGTTGTAATATAGGTAAATGGTTATGTCCAACCTGTAGTCAGGACTTAACAAATAGGAAAGCAGTCGGTGCTAGTAATCAAACCTTTGAATTAAACTTAAAACATAACTATCAAAAGCTAAACGATTTTAAGGTAAGTTCAAAATCTAACATTTCTTACAAAATATAGATAAATAAAGATGTAATAACTACATAAAAAAGGAAAGGCAAACACTACTAGTAAGGTAATGTTAACCTTTCCTTTTTTGTTTCTCCTTAGATAATAGAGAAGAAAGCAATTCATTTCCTCTCTATTTATATAATTGTAGATAGCTTGTAATCCTAGATTGTTTCCAGAGTTTTATATTTCTCTGCACTATTCTCTTCAAAGTTCTCGTGATTTAGGGATTGGGTAACTATTAACTTTCTAAATAAACCTGGTTGTTGCATTAATTCATCATGATTACCTTTTTGAACAATTCTACCTCCATCCAATACAACAATGACATCAGCATGTTGTATGGTTGATAATCGATGTGCAATAACTAAAGTTGTTTTTTTCTTCATAATCCTATCTAATGCTACTTTTACCTGATGTTCTGATTCACTATCCAATGCTGAGGTAGCCTCATCTAATAAAAGAATTGGAGCATTCTTTAATATTGCCCTGGCAATAGCTATTCTTTGTTTTTGCCCACCGGAAAGTCGAACTCCTCGTTCGCCAATTTCAGTGTCATATTGATTGGGTAAAGTCATGATAAATTCATGTATATTTGCATGAATGGCTGCATTGATCATCTCTAATTCTGTGATGTTAGGGCGAGCCAGTAATAAATTTTCTTTAATTGTCCCTCCAAATAGGAAAGTGTCTTGTGCTACAAGAGCAAAAGTGCTTCTTAATTCAGATGGTGAAAGTTGATCAAGTGGTGTTTCATTCATTAAAATTTGTCCTGATTGCGGATTGCAAAATCCTTGTATAAGGTGGAATAATGTTGTTTTTCCGGCACCGCTTGGACCGACAAACGCTATTACCTTACCTGTTTGGATTGTCAGGTTTAAAGAATCAAAAATCTTTGTTTCGGGTTCATAGGCAAATGAAACATTATGAAATTGTATAGATGTAGGCACTTTTACTGACTTACTATATGTAGGAAGTTCATTTTCCTTTAGTGGGATATCTAGCACAGATGATATTCTTTCTACGGCTGATGCAGAGCTTTGAAAACTTCCCCAAATTCCTGCTAGCCCTGTTAATGGACTTATCAAATGCTGCATTAGAGTAACAAAAGTTAACAAGGAACCTACTGTGATTTGTCCATTTGATACAAAAAAGGCACCTAAACAAAGGCTTATAATGTAAGAAAGTGAAGATATTAGTCCTCCAACAACATAAAAGGTACCACGCAGTTTAGCGTTTTTCATTTCCAATTCAAAAAAGGAGTGGTTTTGTTGGTGAAACTTTTTTAAAAACAATCGTTCAACAAGAAAAGTTCGAATGATTGAAAGACCCTGAAACGTATCGTTTAAAAGACTATTCATATCACTGACTTTATTAAAAATCATCCTACTATTGTTCCTAATAAGAATACCAAAGATACCACCTGCGACTACTGCAATCGGTATGATTAGAAGGCTAAGAACGGATAATTGCCAATTGATTTGAAGCATATAAATAAAAAAAGCTATAGAAATTAAAGGTAATTGAATAAGGTAAATAAGATTGCTGCCTATTACTCCATCTATGCAATTAATATCATTTGTAAAATGAGTCAACAGATCGCCAGTACGAATTTTTGAGAGCTTATCTGGTGGTAATAACATAATTTGCTTAAGAACATGCTCCTTTAAATCCCTTTTTATTTTACTAGATACATAGGATTCTAAATATGTGTTAAAGAAGGTAACTAATTGTCCAACAACGATTAGAATCGAGACAATAAATAGTAATGATTTTATCTTTTCAAATTGTCCCTGTACGGCTGCATCTGTTATTGTCCCAAAAAACCAGGCAAAACCGATTGTTAAAAAGATATCAATGAATAAAATAAAGATAAGTCCTGTATATGACTTCCAGCTTGAAAGAATAAAAGGGCCAAGCAACTGAAAGGTTTTCTGGATTCCTTTTACGTTTATTTCTTTAATAACTGATAAAAGTTTTGCAGTGATCATAGGGATGCTCCCGAACGTTTTTTATATGAAAAAACTAGAGAAAGAAAATATCTTAGTAGTTTCGAAGCAACTGGGAAAGAAAGTATAATGCAGCTCCAAAGGATAGAGGAAAGATCTGTTGCATATTTCTTTCTTTTTGAATTTTCAATAGTTGTGAGCTTACCAATTATTTGATTTTTGTTTATAGGTTCATCGGGACAGAGGTTTGTATCACCTTTAAGGATAAACTGCTTTTGATAAGTCTCTGTTATATTAACAGCTAGTAAGCGATGAGCTATTAGTTGACCAGAAATGGAATGATAAAGTAGGACATCTCCTTTTTTTACGTTCATTTCATTAAATTGAACAAATCGGCAAATGTTTCCTTTTTTTATGTAAGGGTACATACTAATTCCATATGATGGAAGATCCATCCATCCGTACTTATTTATAGTACGTATTAATAACTCAACTGTATCTTGATTAAACTGCATGCTGAATCAATCCATATTCCATTAGTTCACGAAGAAAATCTTCTATATGAATAGAAAGATTTAGATTGTCTAAATGAAACTGGACTTTTACACTTTGGGTAAGTGCTTCAGTGGACTGAGGATTTTCAAGGAGAGACCAGCAAAATCCCCCAATATCATTTAACTTGGTTACAGTAAAATGATCTGTATTCATAATGATCCATTCATGATCAAGCTGAACAGTTTCATAATTATCTTTTTTTATGTATTGTTGCATTAAGAAATCATCTCCCAAAAGGTGTTGTTTTTTTGAAAATAGAGGTCATATACAGGAACTTGGTTTACTAACAAATGTAGAAGTTTAAATATTTTCCTGGCATCTGTTGAAGATTCCGTCCAGTAGAATACTGTATCCATTAATTGAATTAAACTATTTCCTCGTGTTAATCTTTCTCTACTATTTGATAAGGACTGATTTAATAGGTGGATACTTTCTAGTTTATATGGACTTGGAAAGCACTTTCCATTTAATTCGCTCCTAAACGGAGAATCAAAAACAACCACATCATTTGAAGTGATCTTAACAATTGTTGCTTCATCTGCTAGTAGTTCACGCGGGGAAGAAAGACGTGCAACCGTTGATTTACCCGCTCCCGAATGTCCAGAGAAAATATGAGCCATCCCATTATTTATTACACAAGAAGAGTGAATTAGAAGTCCCCAATTTTGTTGGACAATGTACGAACTATAAAGATTCATAAGTGCATGTTTAAGAGCTAGTTCATCATGAATAAAAAGGTATGCATTATTATAAGAATGATCGAGTTTAATCAGGTAATCTGCACGTTTATAGATTATTTCATTATGGGTTTTAATAACTGAAACCTCATAATCTATAAAGGGTAAACCGTAGCCGTCTTCAATATAAATGGCTAAATCTGACGTAGAGTTAGTAGGATTTTGTAATAAATAGTTATGACGAAAAAATTCTTTGATTTTTATAGAAGGTGTTTTAATAAAGAAATGATGTTCTCCAATAGTAAAGTGCAGATTGTACATAAAAGAAGTACTCCTTTTTGGAGAGGTCAAGATAGAAATTGACCTCGGGTAAAGTTATTATTTGTTTCCCTTTCCTTTGCCGTTTCCTCCGCCATTGTCATGACGAGGACCTGTATAAGGATCATTAGGATAGTTAATTCCACCATTACCTTTGCCTGGATGATCAAGGTTGCCTCGCCCTTTATTCCAACTCTGAGCAGTTTCAAACCGAATAGCTTGATGTTCTAAAACCAACGGACGATCATTATCTGTTTTTGTATTCATTTATTCCCTCCTAACATTCATTATAAAGAACAAACAAGTCAAAAAAAGAAGCTAGCATAGTTCGTTTCTCACTTTATTGTTCTTAATAACATTATATATACCTAAAAAACAAATGGAAAGTCTAAATTTTCGACAAAAATATTCTATGAAAAGAAACAAAATATAAAAGAGAGAAGGCAGATTGTTCACTATAAAGGATCCTATTAAAAACAAAAAGCACAACCAGCAGCCATCAAGCCGCCGATTATGCTTTATTTATCATTTTCATTCTGTAATCTCCACTTATTAAATTCCAAAAACTCTTTAAACTGTTCCTTTGATACACCTGATTTCATTGCATCCTGTACCAGTTTTGTCCATTCTAAATCGAGCTCTTCTGGATCGGTT
>DATMFU010000334.1:0-10753 GCA_035556015.1 Niallia sp.
TTTAAAAAACGGACCATCTGTTAATACAGAGATAGCATCTGCACCAAATTTTTCGTAGTTTAAAGCCTGTTGTTGTGGATCTAAGTTATTATTAATATCACCTTTGGAAGGTGATGCTCTTTTAAATTCAGCAATGATAGAAAGTGAATCACTATTTTCAATTTTTTTAATAAAGGACCTTTTATTTGTAGGTACTTCTTTTAATTGTAACTCTTCTTTTCTATTATATAACTCTTCTACTACACTATATTTTTCAGCAATAATTTTATCAAGTATGGTCGTCATTTAAATCCCTGCCTTTTCAATTTCTCTTGAATGTTCTACTAAAAGATGTAATTTATTTAGCGCAGCACCTGAATCAATGCTTTCCATTGCAAGTTTAATTCCATCTTTAATGCTATCCGCTCTTCCAGCTGTGTATATACCGATACCTGCATTTAAGAGAACCGTATCTCGATATGCACCTTGCTTTCCATTTAACACATCCAATAGAATTTCTGCATTTCGTTTAGAATCTCCTCCTTTTATTTGGTCATTTGAATAAGTAGGAAGATTCACATCATTTGGATGCAATACAATTCTTTCAATTTCTCCATTGGATAAAATAACTAAATCATTATCTCCTTGTAAGGAAGCTTCATCCATGCCACCAGCTCCATTTAAAACAACTGCTCGTCTTCTGCCTAATTTTTTTAGTACTTCTGCAAAAGTAACCGTTAAATCTCCGCGATAAATACCTAGTACTTGTGATTCAAGAGCAATTGGATTCGTTAAAGGACCAATTAGATTAAAAATGGTTGGGATACCTAGTTCTCTACGTACTTTCATAATTCTTCCCATTTTCGGTTGTACATGTTGAGCAAATAAAAAGGTTATCCCTACTTCTTCTAATTGTGCTTCACTTTGTTCTGGCGTCACATTTAATTTTATACCAAGATGTTCTAATACATCTGCACTTCCAGTTTTGCTGGATATGCTTCTATTTCCATGTTTTGCAACAGGTATACCTGCACCTGCAAGTACGAACGCAGAAGTACTACTAATATTAAAACTTTGCGAACGGTCGCCACCAGTTCCACAGTTATCTATACAACCAAGAATGGTATTCGAAAATGGTAATGTTTGCTCTCTTACTGCCCTTACAATTCCGACTATCTCATCTACGGTTTCACCTTTCATTTTTAAACCAGTGATAAAAGAAGAAATTTCCGTATCTGTCACTTCTTCTGAAAAAAGGTAACTTGCAGCATTTTTCATCTCTTCTTCTGTTAATGACTGTTGTTGGATTATTTTTTCTAAGTAGTTTTTCATCTTTTAACTTCCTTTCTTGTTTCAAGAATAAAATTTCTTAGCAACTGCAACCCAGTTTCTGTACCAACCGATTCTGGATGAAATTGATAGCCATATAGCGGATAATCTTTATGTTTAAACGCCATGATTTCTTCGTCATCTAGTGAATAAGCTAATACCTCAAAATCTTCATTTACTGTATTTTTGTTCACAACCAATGAATGATATCTCATCACTTCTACCGGTTCTTCCATGTCCTTAAAAATGGATGTTTTCTTGATTTTTAATTTAGAAGTTTTTCCATGCATAATTTTATTTGCTTTTATCACTTCGAATCCAAAAGCATAACCAATTGCTTGATGTCCTAAACAAATACCTAGAATCGGATATTCTTTATATAATTCTTGAATTAATTGAATTAAGATGCCTGCATTTTCCGGTCTACCTGGCCCTGGAGATAAAACAATTCTATCTGGATTCATTGTTCGAATTTCTTCAACGGTTATGTGGTTATTTCTTACAACCTTTATTTCCTCTCCTAGTTCTCCTAAATATTGATACAGATTATAAGTAAATGAATCATAATTATCGATTAATAAAATCATGTTGACCCTCCAAAAATAATTTTAATTTATGAATGGTTTCCTCATATTCTTTCTCTGGTACCGAATCATAGACAATGCCTGCTCCTGCTTGAATATATGCTTTGTTGTTTTTAATCACCATTGTACGAATAGCTAATGCAAAGTCCATATTTCCATTTTGTGAAAAATAGCCAACTGCACCAGAATAAACCCCTCTTTTTACACCTTCTAATTCATTGATAATTTGCATTGCACGAATTTTAGGTGCTCCTGAAACAGTACCTGCTGGTAAACAAGAAACTAATGCATCGACACAGGAGAAATCATCTCTTAACTTTCCGCTAACTTCTGAAACTAGATGCATTACATGTTTGTACTTCTCTACTTTTATATATTTATCAACCTGTACACTTCCAAAATGACTAACTTTTCCTACATCGTTTCTAGCCAAATCCACAAGCATCTTATGTTCAGCGAGCTCTTTCTCATCTTGTAATAAGTCGATTTCTAATTCCTTATCTTCTTCAGCATTCACACCTCTTGGTCTTGTTCCTGCTATTGGGTTCGTAATAACTGTCCCGTTAACTGCTTTAATTAAGCTTTCTGGTGAGCTTCCAAGGATCGAATAATCTTCAAAATCAAAGAAGTACATATATGGAGATTGATTTTTAATTCGTAATTTCCGGTAATAAGAAAAACTTGATCCTTCTATGTTTGCAACCATTCGTTGTGATGGCACTACTTGGAAAATATCTCCTTCTAATATATAGTCTTTTGCCTTTTCCACTTTTTCGATAAACTCTTGTTTAGAAACACTTGCCTTAAATGGTGAAATCTTCACTTCTGGTAAATCTTCTCTTACTGGCGCACTAATTTCCATTCTTCTTAGTTCTAAACGATGTTTAAGCTGTTCTTGTGTAGTAGTACTTTGTAAAGGAGTTGCTACTAAATAAACAATTTGTTCTAAATGATCAAAAATTACTAAATCTTCAAAAAACATAAGATGCACGTCTGGTACTTCTATTTCATCTATCGCTTCCGGACCAATATCCTCATATTGACGAATATTATCATATCCTACATAACCAAAGGCACCAGCATTTATCGGAAGATCAAATGGAAGATTGATTACATGCGCTGGTAATAGTTCCTTAACTAGGTCTAATGCTCTTGTATTTCTTCTTTCTTTTTCTTCTCCTCGAACAATAATCGATTCAGACCCTCTTCCAATTAACTCTATAGCTGGATTACATCCAATAATAGAGAACCTTCCTGAATCTGCATGTTTTAGTGAGCTTTCTAATAAAAACTTTTTCTTGCCTGTTAAACGTTGATATATACTAATCGGTGTTAAAGTGTCACCTTCCATTTGTTCTATTATAAATGGCAAATTCTTCGAAATGGTCATCTCATTCATCCTCCTAGTTATACAAAGCTCGTTTCTGGATATAAAAAAAATCCCCTACTTGTAAATTTCTTTACAAATAGAGGACGATTAGAAAAACCGCGGTACCACCTCAGATTAGAGTATAAACTCTCCCTTATGAGTATTAGTTAAAATACTACTTCCTTTTAACGGTGGAAACCGTGAAGCCCTACTAAAACTGTTCAAGCTTCCGCTCAGAAGTCCATTCAGGAAGAACTGTATCGGTTCACACCAACCACCGACTCTCTTATAACAGTTTGTCTTCCTTACTACTCTTCATCATCGCTTTATCTATTTTTTAAATGTTTCTATATGAAATAATTATTTTTATATACAAAAAGGGCCTCTTCTCCTATAAAAAAGGACGAGAGACCCGTGGTGCCACCTTCATTAGCTTATTAAAAAGCTCACTTTAAGAAATCTGTATGTATATACAAACTTCTGTCTCTTGTAACGATGAGACATTCGCTAAAGCCTACTACGTAAACGGTTCGGTTTAGAAGCTCAGAAGTCCATTCACTCTATTCTCTACACTGGTTCACACCAACCACCAGCTCTCTTTGGTATAAAATAAAGTTACTACTCTTCCTCATTGCCGAATAATATGTTGATTTCATTATATGTAAGTATGTAATAAATGTCAATCGTTTTACTTCAATTTATTTTCCAGCCTTAACAATCGCCTTTTGAAATCTATTCTTCCAATCCTCTGATAATGCCTCAATCTGAAGAATACTTTCCATTGCTTTTACATTTGTTCGGTCTAGAAGCATCACTTTTGTTGCATCCCAAACGGTTACTTTTTCTTGAATGCGCTCTAGTAAAGTAAAAGAAGAATCTTCTTCGACATTACCTTCTTCTAGCACTTTTAAAAAATACCCCGTATAACAAGTTTCCACTATTTTTGCTAAAAAAGTATCTATACCATTAAATTGAGATATTGTGGAACAAGGAATTCTCCCTTGTGTTACTTGAACAATGGCTGATCCTAGTTTAAAGATATCTCCTATATATGTATCTTTTTCTAGATATCCTTTCCCACAAATATTTTCTCCAAATACAGGGGGAGTTAAATGAACGTTAAACTCCTCTTCCCATTTTGCATAATGTTCAAAAGGATAAAAACAAACCGCTCTCTCCGGACCTCCATGAAATGTCGGATTTGCTACACCATCCCCAACAAATCCATTGTAAGTAAGATTTGCATTCTTTACTTGAATTTTTCCAATTGCTGATATAATAGATCTATTTTTCCATTGAAAATCCTTTTCTTTTCCAATACTTAACGCAATGATATTAGTCAACTAGTTTACACCACCAAATTGTTATTTATACCATAATATCATATCCTTCCATACTTAATAGAACAAAAAATGGAACAATATGTTATGTACATTTTTTGGAAATTTAAAAGTAAGTATTTTATGCCTAATTGGTACATATTAAGCTTAGATAAAAAATTTAAGGCAGGGAGATTAGCATGGAATATGTGAATGATCATAAAAAGTCGATGGATGTAACCAATAAGGTACAAAAATCTGCAAAGAAAAAAGATGTTAAAGTTTCTAAAATGTCTATTCTATCTCTATCTTCCATCCCTTTAGTAATGACCCTTGGAAATAGTATGTTAATACCTGTATTACCATCTATTGAGAAAAAACTTAATATTTCTTCTTTCCAAGTAAGCATGATAATTACCGTATATTCTGTTCTTGCAATTCTTCTTATTCCTGTAGCTGGATATTTGTCTGATCATATCGGTCGTAAAAAGGTCATTATTCCGAGCTTAATTCTTGCAGGAATAGGTGGTGCCATTGCAGGTATTGCTGCATGGTTAATGGATAATAGCTATTGGATTATCTTAATAGGTAGAGCTTTGCAAGGGATAGGGGCTGCAGGAGCTTTCCCCATTGTACTACCCCTAGTAGGAGACTTATTTAAAGATGAAGAAAAAATCAGCTCTACTCTAGGGATAATTGAAACAGCTAATACCTTTGGTAAAGTATTAAGTCCTATCCTTGGAGCAGTCTTGGCAGGAATCTTTTGGTTTATTCCATTTATGTCCATTCCTGTGTTCTGCTTGATATCAATCATATTAATTATGATATTTGTAAAATCACCAAAGAGTAAGGATAAACCGTTACCCTTTAAGGAATTTTATAAACATACAAAAGAGGTAATTCACCAAGATAAAAAATGGTTATATGCCATTTTCTTTATTGGTGCTATTGTTATGTTTGTACTGTTTGCAGAAATGTTTTATCTTTCGGATATATTAGAAAAGCATTATCATATTAAAAATGTTAAAAAAGGATTATTCTTAGCCATTCCATTAGGAGCATTATGTATTACTTCTTTCATTACTGGTAAAAAGATAAAAAAAGATAAGAACCTAATGCGATGGATTACTGTTATCGGTTTAATTATGATTATTGTTGGAACAATTGCTTTAAACTTTTCCGATAACATGTGGTATATCATTATCTTCTTAACAGTAGCAGGTATTGGCATCGGTGGAAGTTTACCACCATTAGATGCATTGATTACAGAGGGGATAGAAAAAGAAGAAAGAGGAACGATAACAAGTTTATATAGCAGTATGCGCTTTATAGGTGTTGCTGCTGGGCCACCATTAATGGCCATTTTGATGAAACATATGGACAATTTTCAGTTTTATATACTTTGTGCATTAACTCTAATTGCGGTAATTGCTGCATTTTTCCGATTAAAAAATATTGATGATGCAGAACCAGAATAATAATATAATAAACTATATATAATAAGGGTGACCCATTTTGGGACACCCTTATCTATTTATTTCTGTTCAACGGGTTTCTTTAACAACCCAAGTAATAACGCAGCAACAATTGCTCCAATTGCTACAGCAAGTAGATACAGCCAAGCACTACCATCTACAAGTCCAAATACGAATATTCCACCATGCGGTGCTCTTAGTCCAATATTAAATAACATGGACAAACCGCCAGTAACAGCTGCTCCAATTGCAACAGAAGGAATAACACGTAATGGATCTGCTGCTGCAAACGGAATCGCTCCTTCCGTAATAAATGAAAGTCCCATAATAAAGTTTGTTAAACCTGCATCTTTATCACGTTTTGAGAACTTATTTTTAAATAATAAAGTGGCTAATGCGATAGCTAGTGGTGGAACCATCCCTCCAGCCATAATGGCTGCCATCGGTTCGTATACACCATTTGCAATTAATCCTGTACCAAATACATAAGCTGATTTATTAATTGGACCACCCATATCAATTGCCATCATGGCACCAAGTATGACACCTAATATAACTGCATTCGCAGTACCAAGACCAGCTAACCAATCTGTTAATCCGTTGTTAATAGCAGAGACTGGATCCATGATAATGTAATTCATAATTAAACCTGTTAAGAATATACCGAGTAACGGATATAAGAGAATGGTTTTTATTCCTTCTAATGACCTTGGTAATACTTCTAATAATTTTTTCAGTCCAATGACTAAATAACCAGCTAAGAAACCGCCAATAAGTCCACCAAGAAATCCAGCTCCACCTTGCGCTGCCATAAAACCTGCTACCATACCAGGCGCAAAGCCAGGACGATCTGCAATACTCATGGCAATAAACCCAGCTAAAACTGGTACAAGCAAAGCAAAAGCGTTATCTCCACCTATATACTTAATAACAGCTGCAAATGCATTATAGCTTGGATCATTAGGGTCTGAAGAATTGTATCCAAACATAAAGGAAATCGCTATCAAAATACCGCCACCTACTACAAATGGTAGCATATTAGAAACACCATTCATTAAATGCTTGTAAATTTGACTTCCAATACCTTTTTTCTCTCCATTTTTATCATCATTAGAGCTCGGTGAGGATCCTCCCTGGTAAATTGGTGCTTGTTTCTTTAGTGCGCGATCAATTAACTCTGCTGGTTTTCGGATACCATCCGCTACCGGCACTTCAATAACATGTTTTCCATTAAAACGTTCCATTTGTACTTTTGTATCTGCCGCCACTATAACAGCTGTTGCATTTGCAATTTCTGCAGACGTTAATACATTTTTAGCTCCACCGGAACCATTTGTTTCGACTTTTATATCGACTCCAAGTTCAGCTGCTTTTGCCTTTAATGAATCCGCTGCCATATACGTATGGGCAATTCCCGTTGGACACGCGGTTACTGCCACAATAAAATTCTTTTTATCTGCTATATTTTGTTCTTCTTCTTTTTCTTCTATATCATAACTATCAATAATGGATATAATTTCATTTTTTGATGTTGCATGTAGTAATTTCGATCTTACATCCTCTTTTAACAAGATAGTGGATAATCTTGAAAGTGCTTCTAAATGGGTATTATTCGCCCCATCTGGTGCTGCAATCATAAAAAACAAATTAGCAGGTTGACCATCTAATGAATTATAGTTTAAACCTACTTTGGAACGTCCAAAGGCAATAGCAGCATTTTTTACTGCTTTTGTTTTTGCATGCGGGATTGCAATTCCTTCTCCAATTCCTGTAGTACTTTGTTCTTCTCTTTTCAAGATTGCTTCTTTATACTCGTCTTTATTTGCTAATTTACCAGCTTCATATAATGTATCTACTAATTGATTGATTGCGTCAATCTTTTCTTTTCCTTCAATATTTAAAAGGATTGTGTCTTGCGTTAATAGTTCTGTAATTTTCATCACACAACACTCCTTTCCTTCCTACATATTCGTATTTTCTGTTTTTTTAATAATTACTTCTTCTAGTAAACTTTCAACCTTTTCCTTCGTGCACAATCCATCTGAAAATGCTGTGGCACTACCTGATGCAATGCTATATTGAAAGGCTCTCTTAACATCCTTTGTCTCTTGATATTTTGCCAAAAACCCTCCAACCATACTATCTCCAGCCCCTACTGAACTTTTAACTTCTCCCTTTGGAACCGTACATATCACTATATCCTGTTGATTGATTAATACAGCTCCTTCACCAGCAAGAGAAACAATTACATTTTTTGCACCCATCTTAAGTAACTCTTTCCCATATGGTATTGCTTCTTCTGGAGTTGTAATAGTGGTTCCAAATAAATCTCCTAGTTCATGATGATTTGGTTTAATCAAAAATGGTTGATACGGAAGCACTGCTTTTAGTAAATCTCCTTCTGCATCCACTACAAATGAAACCTGATTTCCTTTACAAATTTTCACCAATTCTTCATAAGTAGTTTTCGGTAAAGTTGAGGGTACACTTCCTGCTAATACAAGTAAATCTTCGGATGTAAGCATCCCTATTTTTTCTTTTAATTTTAAAAAGTTTTCAGTAGATATAGAAGGTCCACCTGCATTTAATTCCGTTTCTTTATCCGTTTTCATTTTTATATTAATTCTAGTATCTTCTTCTACCTTTACAAAATCTGTTTCTATTTTCTCTTTTTGTAATTGGCTTTCAATATAGTTGCCCGTAAAACCACCAATAAAACCTAGTGCTTTATTAGGTACACCCATTCTTTTTAACACCTTTGAAACATTGATCCCTTTTCCACCTGCAAATTTTAGTGTCTTTTCAATTCTATTTAATGAACCTAATTCCACGGTCTGTAGTTCAATTACATAATCTACAGAGGGATTTAGCGTTAGTGTATATATCATTATTTCACAACCTTTATATTAGTTTTCCTTGAATAAATCTCATTTATTTCTTCATCAAGCGTATTGGTAATAATAGATGCCTCTTGTAAATCAGCTATTTTCGAAAAGTAGACTTCTGAGAATTTGCTATCATCTGCGAGAATAAATGCTTCTCGAGATAATTCGATGGCCTTTCGTTTCACCATTGCCTCTTCTTGATCAGGTGTCGTATATCCAAATTCTGAGTGAATGCCATTGACTCCTAAGAAACATTTATCAAATCGGTAATGATCCAAACTTACCATTGCTCCACGACCAACTAAAGCATTCGTTCTTTCTTTTACATAACCACCTGTTAAATATGTTCTTATACCAGCTTCTTGTAATTGTGATAAGTGCATCAAACCATTTGTAACAACTATTATTTCTCTAGCTTTTAAAAAAGGAATCATCTCTGTCACCGTTGAACCGGCATCTAAATAGATACTTTCTCCTTCTTCTACGAGTTCAGCAGCAAAACGTGCTACCATTTTCTTTTCTTGAAGGTTTTTGAACGATTTTTCAGTCATGCTCGGTTCATTCATTTTTTGTTGGAGTTTTTGTGCTCCTCCATGAATTCTTTTTAAGAAACCTTCTTGTTCTAATTGAGTTAAATCACGTCTTATCGTTGATTCAGATGTATTGGTTAATTCCATTATCTCATGGATTTTTATGATATTATGTTCTTTTAATTGTTTTAAAATAATCGCATGTCTCTCTGGTGTTAACAACTCTTGACATCCTCCCTATTTAATAATTCTGGTGTGAATATCTAAACCTATAATACTGCAAACGATTTCACAAATCAAGCATTTTCTTTCAAAAACATTCAAATTTATTCATGATATGGAATTATTTAAATTTACAGTAGAAAACGAATAATACCTATTCAGCACAGTCCCCCTAGTAATCGTTCTACTAATTTTGATTAACTTCATGAATGATTTATGTTATTCTTGCTTTTGGAAGAAAACAATTTTAAGAAGAAAAGGAACGCAATAAATGAAAAACATTTCTTATTACTATTTAACATTTATAAAAGTATTACTTTCCTTAGTATTGTTATTTGCAATATTTGGAACTATTAACGATGCTTTAATTGAGGCAATTACTGGTTATTCTTTTCCTAACACCAACTTTCTAGAAGGAAAAAAATCCATTATAGGATTCTATGTTCTACAACATATCGGATTCGCCTTAATATATTTGGTTATCTATAAAAACTATATTCAATTTATCGGTTTTATTAAAAATAAAAAGAGAAAGTCACTTTCCCCATTTTGGACAAAGTATTTACTTATTTTTGGCGGAGCTTTTATTCTTTTATTTTATATAGTTCTCTTAATAGTAAACTAATTATGATAGAAAATATTTGATTTAAACAAAAGAGTATGATACTATCAAATCAATATATAGGATATTATCTAACAAAAACATACTATATATTGATTTTTTACTCAAAAACCAATGTCTCTTTTCGCTTCTAGTAAGCGACTTTTTTTTGAAAATAGAATAGATTTAAAACCACAAGTACTGGTGTCCAATATGGACTTAATAGGGAATTCGGTTAAAAGCCGAAGCTGTCCCCGCAACTGTATGTGATACGAAATAAGAGAAAACCACTGAATTTTCGGGAAGGTCTTAAAGTAGGATACGTCACAAGCCAGGAGACCTGCCATTTACTTGTGTTTCATTTATCCGGGGCTTTGAGAAGATGAAACGATGGTGTAAAGAAAACCTTTGTTTCCTATTGGCATTTTTTATACTATCGTTTGATCCACTCAAATTCTTG
>DATMFU010000335.1:0-38069 GCA_035556015.1 Niallia sp.
AAAACAGGAAAAGAGGATAGAGCTACAGAAAATGAAATAATTGAACAAGAAGGAGAAGTTTATATGAAGAGGCTAGAGGAGGAGAAAAAACGCAGAAATGGAGAAGAGAGGGCGTATGAGAATTAACAGCCTTAGTCTTCCTTCTTATTAGGAACTTCTTTTATTTCTATTTACTCCAAAGGATCTAATGCTATAAATTCATTTCTAAGCAGTGTACCTCTGCTAAGGAAACGAATTTTATGGGTTGGGTCCTTTGTTTTTTATGTCTGTTTTTACAACATATTTATGGTATATCCTTTTGTCCTTTTTTTCCTGATAAAAAATGGGTATATGTCCTGTTCCGAATTTAGGTCAAATACATATGATAAATTGAGCTTGAATAAGAGTTCAAAAGAATTCGCGTTAAGCAAATTCAAAAGGTTGTTACGGTTACGTAGTAAAAAAGGCAAATAGAGTTGGCGTACTATATGGAATTATATAATTAACAGTAAATTCTTTTATTCGGATCTCAGCAAGCTCAATCGTTATCAAGTGATCAATAGGTTTTAGTTTAGAGAGAAGTGGACGGAGTTGTGTAAAACTGAAAGCATATTGATCATCGATTGGAAGAAATTAACGCAGTCATATGAATAAAAGAAAGAAGAAAACCGAAACACCATAAATTTATTTAACAAATGGTAGCAACCTTAAAGGAGGTGTTACTATGGGTAACGTTTACGGCGGAGGTTTTGCTTTAATCGTTGTTTTATTTATACTTTTAATAATTGTAGGTGCAGCTTGTTTTAACTGGTAAGAGGTTGTATCTTTTTCCAAAAGACTGATTCCATGTGAATCGGTCTTTTTTGTTATAAAAAATGGATAAAAAGTAGGATGAAAAAGAGGTTTAGTAAATAGACAAATAGGTTAAAGGAAATATTAAAAACTATTTGTATAAAAGTTATGAAATATTAGTAAATTAAAACATTTAAGGAAATTATTTGGTAATATGGATATGTAACATAAGTAATCCTACTATGTGTATGGTCAGAGTTACAGGTGGATTAAGGTCGTGGCAGTTGCTATCTATTTAAATCTTCTAACCTTTCTATCACTTTACAAAATGGAGTATTTTACATAAAAGAATATGATTTAGAAAGATTCACTAACATTTCCCAAGAATGTCTATATTTCATGGGTATTGCAGACTAATTTATATTCTATATAATAGCCGCAATTAAACAACTGTAAACATTTTTAACAATAAAAATAGAGTAGTAACATTGGAAAAATTGAAAAACGAGCAATTTCTTAAGGAGGGTTATCATTTGGAACACCCAGTAGATTTAGAACAAGAATTCATCTATATACAACAGAACTTACTAGCTAAAATAGAAGAGTTAGAAACAGCTAATGAGAATTTAAAAGCAATGAATGAAAAATTAGTTTCATCTAATAAGGAATTAATAAGGGAAAATAAAACACTCATTCATGTAAAATGTGAATGTGAGTCCAAGATAAGTGAACTAAGAAATATGACAAATGATTTAGATAACCTCCTGGTTAGTTCAAGTATAGCTACCATATTTTTTGATAAAGATTTAAGAATAAAACTATTCACTCCAGAAGTACAAAAGATTATTAACATAATAGAAATAGATATAGGTAAACATCTCTATCAGATAACCCATAATTTAGAGTATGGTTCATTCCTTCCAATTGCTGAACAAGTATTGCAAACAGCAGGAACAGTACAATGTGAAATAAAAAGCAAAGAGGATAAATGGTATAACATGAAAGCCATGCCTTACAAAGTAAGTGATCATAGCATAGAAGGTGTAGTTATGACATTTACCGATATTACAGATATAAAAGAATTCAACCAGCGACTTATGTTAACTTCTAGTGTCATGGAGCAGAGTCCTACTAGTATTTGTATTACAGATGGAGATGGAAAAATCCAATTTGCAAATGAACAATTTCGCAAGCAAATGGGAATGGGACTTCAGAAACTTTCTCAAATGAATATATCTGTTCTATATGAACGTTTATTACATACTACTGTTTTAGAGGAAATTTGGGGGAAAATGAGGAATGGTGAAATTTGGGTAGGAGACAGTTCTTATTTTTTAGAAGATAAACAAGAAAAATGGGAAAGTGTAAGAATGCATCCGATTTTGAACGAGGATGGAACACTTGTTAATGTGTTGCGTATTGCAGAGGATATTACGGAAAAGGTGAAATCAGAAGATATGCTAAAAAATTCAGAAATGCTTTCCGTTGTTGGCCAACTCGCAGCAGGAATCGCCCATGAAATAAGAAATCCTCTTACCTCTTTAAAAGGCTTTCTTCAACTGATGATGCAAACCAATACATATAATAAAGAATATACGGAAGTTATGTTATCTGAATTTAACCGATTAGAATTAATTATTAGCGAGTTTTTAGTACTAGCAAGGCCACAAGCGGTGTCATTTAAGTCATTGAGACTAGAGAAAATATTAGAAGAAGTATATCTATTATTAAATACACAAGCTATCTTAAATAATACGCAAATAGAATTAGATATACCTGATAAACTTCCTTTCCTTTATGGTAATGAGAAAGAATTGAAGCAATTATTCATTAATATGGTGAAGAATGGATTAGAAGCGATGGAAGAGATAGAAGGAATTATCCGTATTATTGTTTCTCTAGAAAATAGCAATCTATTAGTTAAGATCATTGATCAAGGAAAAGGGATCACAAAAGATCAACTTCAAAAGATGGGACAACCATTTTTTACAACAAAAGAAAAAGGGACTGGCTTAGGCTTAATGATAAGTCAAAAAATTGTGGATAATCATCAAGGGTCACTTACGTTCCTAAGTGAAGTTGGGTTAGGAACTACAGTGGAGCTTAGATTTCCTTACGAATAAAAAGCTTAGTTGATGGATCTCATTACCATTCATCAACTAAGCTTTTTATTCTGTTCTCCTAAAGTCGGTAGAAATTTTGCGTATTCCTTAATAATTGTTCATATATCACAGAAATATTTTCTTTCTTTATATGTGCTAGTTTCTTAATGGTCTGATGAATCATGGAGGGCGTTGTTAATTGATGTAGAAAAGGTCCTTCAAATGGCCACGGACCATCCGTCTCTACCATTATTTGATTTAATGGAAAGAATTCTGCTATTGATTGGATTTCACTTTCATAAAGTAAATCAGGTGTAAAAGAAATAAAATAATTGTTTGCTTTCATGATTTCTAGTGTTTTGTAATCTCCTTTAAACCAATGAAAGTGGGCTTTGTTAAAGCTATGTTTCTCTAATAAATGTATGGTTTTCCGTGCATCTTCATATATGCTATGTAAAATAATTGGCTTATCCAGCCTTTTTGCAAGAAGTATAAATTGTTCGAGTAATTCTAGATAATAATCTAAGCGATAGATATCAGGCTGTTTCTTTCTACTATAATAAGGTAATCCAACTTCCCCGATGGCTATCATATTATGATGGTGTTTAGTAATCCATAGCATCAAATCATTCAGCTCTGTGTCATTTGGTAAAGTTTGTTCAGGATGAAAACCGTAAGCTGGTTTTATAAATGGAAATTCTTTACTAAGTTTTAGTGTTTTTTTACAAGAAGCTAAATTCATAGAGACTGCTATTGCGTTTAATAAGGAAGGATCATTAGCTAGTTGAATTCTTTCTTCCCTCCTATATTGATCGAAATGGATATGGGAATCAATGATGAAATTCATCAAAACCCTCCTTTAAATAGGAATAAAGTTCTTGTTTATATTGCAAAAATTCTTGATGGAAATATAAATTTTGCTGTCTTGGACGGTTAAATGGGACAATTACTTCTTTTATAATACGTGCAGGATTTTTCGAAATGACGAATATTCTATCGGATAAAAATAGTGCTTCTTCAATATTATGCGTAATAAATAGGATAGTTCTTTTGTATTGTTCCCAGAGATTTAATAACCATTGCTGCATATCTAATCGAGTAAATTCATCTAGAGCCCCGAATGGTTCATCTAGTAGGAGTATGTCCTTTTCACTTAATAAAGCGCGAATAAAGGAAGCTCTTTGTTGCATACCTCCAGATAAAGCACTTGGATATTCATGGATAAAAGAAGATAGTCCTGCTTTATGTAACATGGCAATTGCTTTTTCTTTCTCTTTTTTTCCAGAGAGCTCTTGAATGAGCATGACATTTTCCAATAGTGTCCTCCAAGGAAAAAGGGAAGGAGTTTGAGGCATATAGCTTATATGACCTTTTTTGTTCGTGATTTCTTTATTATTTAAGTATATATGTCCTGAATCTGGGTGAAGTAACCCACCAATTAAATGGAAAAGGGTGCTTTTGCCACTTCCAGAGGGACCTAGAAGAGAAATAAACTCTCCTTTCTTTATATGAAGGGTAATATCCTTCAAAACATGATGGGAATGAAAAGACATATTTACATTATCTAGTGTTAAATATTCCATGATATCATCTCCTCCCTTTTTTCGTGATAAACCAGTGTTCTACGAGTTGAATCACGAGGAAAAATAGTAAACTTAACATCATAATGAAAAATATTGCTACAAACACTCTATCTGTACGGAAGGAGGAGGACGCAAGTGTCATATATACGCCTATTCCAGATTTTGCACCTAACCACTCTGAAATAACCGCTCCCATGACACTATAGGTGGCAGATATTTTTAAACCAGAGAATAGGAAAGGAAGGGAGTTCGGCCACTCCAGTTTCCAAAAAAGTTGACGAGCATTTGCCCCTGACATCTTCATATAATGCTTCAATTCTGTTGGGGTTTGTGTAAATCCATCGATACAGGAAATAGTGATAGGAAAAAAACAAACTAATGTAATAATGATTAATTTTGGTAAGATACCGAAGCCAAACCAAATAATTAATAAAGGTGCCAACACAATAACAGGAATATTTTGTGTCAGGATTAATAAAGGATAAATTGCCTTTTTAATAAAAGAAACACGATGCAATAAAATGGCAATCGTAAGCCCTACAGCGGTACCAAGTAAAAATCCATAGAGGGAGAGAAAGAGGGTAGAAAGGAAATGTACCTTTAAAGTTTCCCTACTAAGGATAGCTTCTTCTACTATTTTCATTGGTGAAGGAAGTAGCCAGTCTTCTACTTTAAAATAGATCACACTGTATTGCCAAACTATTAGTAGAAGAAGGAGAACCATTACTGGTCTCCATAATTTATTCACTAGTTTCCTCATAAATCGTATTTCTCCGTTAATGTTTCCATTTTAATTCCACTTGGTTGATAAAGTACTTTTATTTGTGTAATACAATTATTGCTGCCCAATTCTATCATTCTTTTATTCATTTTACTTATTACTTGGAATAAGATATCCATATCTCCTTCCATTGTCGTTTCAAGTGGATGAACTTTATATTTTATCCCACTTTCCTGGATGATTTTAATTGCTTCATCTACATAAGGTATGACATTTTCGCCATTTGGAGTCTTCGGTATAATTTGTACACTAATTAGTGAATTAGCCATGTTTATTCATCTCCCTTTGGTAAAAATTCATTTGTAAATGCCTTTTTGGCATCTAATTTGCGAGAAAGTAGTTTATTGTCATACATCCAATTAGCATAGTTTTCCCAGACTGATAACTTTTGCATACCCCAATGATCTGCATCATCTTGATATTTAGATGCGAGCCATTCTTGACTTTTTTTCACAAGATCTTTATCTAAATCTGGCTCTGCTTTTAATAAAATAGTAGCTGCTTCATCAGGTGATTGAATGCTATATTCATAGCCTTTTGAAACGGCTTGAACAAAAGATTTTATAAGAGTTGGATTAGATTGAATCAGTTTTTCATTAGTGGCAAGAACAGGTGTATAGTAATCGAGATTTTCGCTATAATCTGTTAGGTATATCATATTTAATTTTTCACCACGTAACTCTGCCTCCACACCTGTCCATCCATAATAAATCCAGGCAAAATCTATGTTTTGTTTAATGGCAGTGAAGTAATCTGTATTTCCTATGTTTAAAAAGTCAATGTTTTTAACATTGCCTCCATCTATGTTCATTAGAGAATTTAATACACCTTTTTCTACTTCAGAGCCAAAGGCTCCATATGTTTTCCCCTCAAAATCTTTAGGAGATTGAATATTTTTTTCAATAGGAGAAGCAAAGCCAGAGGTATTGTGTTGTATGATTGCTGCAATAGAAACAAGTGGAACACCTTCTGTTCTTGCTTGTGTAATATTTTCTTGATAGCTAATTCCAAATTCTGCTTTTCCAGCTGCAACTAATGCATCCGCACTTGATTCACCTGGAGTAATAATCTCTACGTTTAAACCATTGTCCTTAAAATAACCTTTCTCTTTTGCTACATAAAGACCTGTGTGATTGGTATTTGCAGTCCAATCAAGTACAACTGTAACAGTTTTTTTACTTTTTTCAGAACTAGGTGTTGTTGAATTACTACAACTGGTTAGAACAAGAAGGGTGAGGATGGATAAAAATACTTTTTTCATAATTTGCCTCCTGTTAAGTAATGGAAAAAGAAAAAGGAAAGGAAGGAGTAGGAGGGAACTGAACGAAAAAAAAGCGCTCAGTAGGCCTGAACGCTTTTTAAATACATGAATAAATAAATATATTATGTATTAAAGAATGTCCGTTTCCTACGCTGGTATCAACCAGATCAGGTTCAAAGGGTTTTAATCTTACTTGATTTTTCTCAACCAGAAACACTGGTACCCCTACTAAATTCTTTTCTATTTCATTTTCGAGTATATTATAACAAAGAAAAAGGGAAGGAGAAAGAAATAAAAGAATTTTAAGCTGTCCAAAGGATTGCAAACTTTGATATATCGAGATAATATAAGGGAATGGACTTTAAAATGAGAGTGCAAAAGAGAGGAACGTAACATGTCAAATAATTTTAAACAGAATGTACTATCTCGTCGCACATTTGCGATTATTTCCCATCCGGATGCCGGGAAAACTACATTAACGGAAAAATTGCTGCTTTTTGGTGGCGCCATCAGAGACGCAGGAACTGTTAAAGGAAAGAAAACGGGTAAATATGCAACTAGTGACTGGATGGAAATTGAAAAACAAAGAGGAATTTCTGTTACATCTAGTGTCATGCAATTTGATTATCAAAACCGTCGAGTAAATATATTAGATACACCTGGTCACCAAGATTTCAGTGAAGATACGTATCGTACATTGACAGCAGTTGATAGTGCGGTCATGATCATTGACTCGGCAAAAGGGATTGAAGCACAAACGTTAAAGCTATTTAAAGTTTGTAAAATGCGAGGAATTCCTATTTTTACATTTATTAATAAACTGGATCGTCAAGGAAGACCACCCCTTGAGTTATTAGCAGAATTAGAAGAAATAATGGGAATTGAATCCTATCCAATGAACTGGCCAATCGGAATGGGGAAAGAATTCTTAGGAATTTATGACCGCTATTATAATCGTATTGAACAGTTTCGTGTGGAAGATGGAGATAAATATATTCCTTTAAATGAAGATGGAGAGATTGAAGGAGATCATCCAATTAAAAAGGATTCTCTTTATGATCAAACACTTGAGGAAATCATGCTTTTAAATGAGGCAGGAAATGAGTTTTCAGAGGAAAAAATTAATAATGGAGAGTTAACTCCTGTATTTTTTGGTAGTGCATTAAGTAATTTTGGTGTGCAAACCTTTTTAGAGACATATTTGCAGTTTGCTCCATCTCCACAACCAAGAAATTCAACAAATGGGGAAATTGATCCATTATCAGAAGATTTTTCAGGATTCATCTTTAAAATTCAAGCAAATATGAATCCCGCTCACCGAGATCGTATTGCTTTCTTACGTATCTGCTCAGGAAAATTCGAACGTGGTATGACTGTGAATTTACCAAGAACAGGAAAACAAATAAAATTAGCTCAATCTACCCAATTCATGGCAGATGACAGAAGTACAGTAAATGAAGCGGTAAGTGGCGATATTATCGGTCTTTATGATCCAGGGTTTTATCAAATTGGTGATACTTTGACTGTGAATAAAAACAATTTTCAATATGAGAAACTGCCACAATTTACACCAGAGTTATTTGTAAGAGTTACAGCGAAAAACGTAATGAAACAAAAGCACTTCCACAAAGGGATTCAACAACTTGTTCAGGAAGGTGCTATCCAGCTCTATAAGACCGTTAAAACGGAAGATTATTTATTAGGTGCGGTTGGTCAACTTCAGTTTGAAGTTTTTGAACATCGCATGAAAAATGAATATAATGTAGATGTATTAATGGAACATGTAGGTTCAAAAATAGCTAGATGGCTAGTAGATGAAGAAGTGAATGAAAACTTATCTAGTGGAAGAAGTCTATTAGTAGAAGATCGCTATGGGAAGAAAGCTTTCCTATTTGAAAATGATTTTGCGCTAAGATGGTTCCAAGATAAAAACCCAGAAGTAAAACTTTATAATCCTATGGATGAACAATAAATAAAAATGGATAGATAATAAAAAGACTGCCTTTCATATAGGGCAGTCTTTTTGTATATTGTGACAAAAAAAGTAACATTTAGAGGCAACTAAATATTAGAAAATTTAGATTTTTTGAAAATATTGGTTGTTTTTATGGAATAAATAGGTATAATTAAAGAAGGTTGTGATGTGAACTAACAATTAATGTTACTAAAAGTAACATTAATCCGGTGTTGTTATCGTTTCTTTTTGAGTGATTTGTTATGAGTTTAAAAGTTTGAATATTCGCTCAATAAGAAATGGTATTCACATATTTAACAAGATAAAAGGGGGAAATATCCATGAAGAAAAGTTTATCACTGATTTTTAGTCTATTGTTAGTCCTTGTACTAGCTTTAGCTGGTTGTTCAAGTGACGAAGCTAGCACAGATAGTAAGTCGAGTGGAGATTCTAGTTCATCTTCGAAAAGTCTTTTAGAAACTATTATAAAAAGAGGGACACTAAAAGCTGGAGTAAACGATGGATTACCAGGGTTTGGATACATAGGTTCAGATGGAAAGAATACAGGTTTTGATGTTGATTTTTCAAGAGCCATTGCTGCTGGTGTACTAGGAGATGCAACGAAAATAGAGTTTAGACCACTTTCTGCAACAGATCGGTTCACTGCTGTTCAATCTGGTGAAGTAGATGTATTAGTTCGTAACACAACTTGGACGACAAACCGTGATGCTGAAGTTGGATTAAGTTTCGCCCCAGTAACTTTCTATGATGGTCAAGGTATTATGGTTCCAAAGGATAGCGGAATTAAATCATTAAAAGATTTAGAAGGAAAAACGATTGGTGTAGAGACAGGAACGACTACAGAATTAAACTTAGCTGATCAAATGAAGGCTGCAGGTGTGAGCTATACTCCAGCAACATTTGATAATGCAGATGCAGTTGTTGCTGCTTATGAAAGTGGATCTATTGATGCTTGGACTACTGATAAATCAGGATTAGTTTCACGCCAATCTACTTTAAAAGAACCTGAAGCACATATCATTTTAGATGATACTTTATCGAAAGAGCCATTAGCTCCAGCTGTAAAAGATGGTGATGAAAAATGGGCTGATGCAGTAAGTTGGATTGTTTATGCAACGATACAAGCAGAGGAGTTTGGAATCACATCTGAAAATGTAGATGAATTCTTAAAAAGCGATAACCCAGAAATTCAACGTTTGTTAGGAGTAGAGGGGAATCTTGGAGAACAATTAGGTTTATCTAATGATTTCGCTTATCAAGTAATTAAACAGGTTGGTAACTATGGGGAAATCTACGAACGAAATTTAGGACCTGACACAGTATTTAAATTAGAACGTGCTCAAAATGCCCTTTATAAAGATGGGGGATTATTATACTCTATCCCATTCCGTTAAAAAAGCTCTTTTATAAATAGTAAAAATGGGGTTATCTCAAAAAACAAAGATTTATAACTTTTGAGATACCCCTAATTCTTTTAGTAAGAGGTGAAAACATGGAAACAAAAAAGTCTACCACTACTCCGATTTGGAGAAATAGAAAAGTTTTACCAATAATTATTCAAGTTCTATTTGTTATATTGGTTGGACTCATCATCTTTTTTTTAGTTGACAATGTTTTATCAGGGTTGGAACAAATTGGACTTACGTTAGGATTGGATTATTTATCACTTAGAGCCTCTTTTCCAATTTCGGAATCATTAATCAGTTATAGTCCGGAAGATCCTTATATACGAGCACTGCTTGTAGGATTATTGAATACTTTAAAAGTTTCTGTATTTGGCGTTATTTTTGCAACTATTATTGGTGTACTTGTTGGAATTGCTCGACTCTCTGATAATTGGTTATTAAGTAAAGTGGCTACTGTTTACGTAGAAGTCTTTCGAAATACTCCGTTATTAGTACAAATTTTCATTTGGAACTTTGCTGTATTCTTACAATTACCGAAAATCCAAGACGCTAGCTCTATTGGTTCATTCTACTTTTCGAACAGAGGGGCAAATATTCCATGGTTTCAATTACAGGAGAATTCTTTAGTATGGTTAATTATACTTGTAATATTACTTTCAATCAGTATTATTCTTTATCGGAAATTAAGTAACGATGCTATTGAATTTGGTAAAAATACATACCCGATTATATATAGTTTGGGACTATTCCTTGTTGGATCTTTTGTTACCTATTTTCTCTTAGGTAATGGGCCATTACAAATTACCTCTCCAACATTTGATGGCAATGCCTTTGTCGGAGGAACTTCCTTATCAATCGGCTTTTTGTCTGTATTGGTGGCATTATCTATTTATTCCTCTACTTATATAGCTGAAATAGTAAGAGCTGGAATTATGGGGGTGCCAAAAGGGCAAACAGAAGCAGCGAAAGCCCTTGGTTTTAGAAGTGCAACATCTTTACGATTAATTATCTTCCCACAAGCAATTCGTATCATTATTCCTCCATTAACTAGCCAATATTTAAATTTGATAAAAAATTCTAGTTTAGCAATGGCTGTTGCCTTCCAAGATATAGTTGGAATTGGAAATACAGTTATAAACCAAACCGGTCATACAATAGAAACATTATTTATTGTTATTTGTGTGTATTTAGTATTCAGCTTGTTAACATCACTGTTAATGAATCTATTCAATAAAAAATTCCAGTTGGTTGAAAGGTAGTGAGACAGATTGGATCAAATACAACTAAACGACAGTGAAAAAATAGTGGAAACTAAATTAAATTCTCAAACAAAATTACAACTATGGTTAAAATCAAATTTGTTTAAGGATTGGAAGAATGCCATTCTTACTATAGTAACACTTATGTTTTCTATTTTTCTTTTAACAAAAGTAATAAGGTTTTTAGCTACAAGTGAATGGAATGTTGTTACCGAAAATCTCCGGTTATTGTTTGTAGGTCAGTTTCCAGCTGAAGAGATATGGAGATTATGGGTTGCTGTTATGCTAATATCTCTTTTATTAGGACTTTCTTGGGGGATATGGAAAGGAATTATCGGTCATGTAGCAATTAGTATTGGTACAATATTGCTTATTTTCGGTATTCTACCTTATACAGAGATGAATACAAAAATATATTTATTTTCAAGTGTTGGAATATTAGCTCTATCGTATGTGATAGGTAGAGTGTTACCGAAGTTAAAGATTCCTGTGTTGATTGTATGGATTTTGTATATGCCTATTTCTTTAGGTATTATCAATGGATTCGGTATTCTTGAGCCAGTAGCAACAAATGTATGGGGTGGATTTTTACTTACCATGGTGATTGCGATTGTCTCTATTATTTGTTCATTTCCAATTGGATTATTATTAGCTGTCGGTAGACGAAGTAAATTACCAGTAATTAAATATAGCTGCATTGTATATATAGAATTAATTCGTGGTATGCCGCTCATCATGGTCTTGTTTATTGCCCAACTTCTTTTACCAATGTTCCTTGGTGGAATACAGGTAGATAATATTGTTCGTGCAATGATTGCATTCACTTTGTTTGGTGCAGCATATTTAGCAGAAAATATTCGTGGTGGACTACAATCAATACCAAGGGGCCAATATGAAGCTGCGCAAGCACTTGGTTTAAGTAGTTGGAAGGTGATGGTTTTTATCATACTACCTCAAGCTTTAAAAGCGGTTATTCCAGCATTAGTAGGACAATTTATCTCTATCTTTAAAGATACATCTTTAGTAGCCGTTATTGGATTAGCAGATTTCCTAGGGATGGGGAAAAAGATTGCAGCTAACCCAGAATATTTAGGCAAATATATGGAGCTTTATATTGTGATAGCTTTTATATATTTTATTTTCTGTTACATGATGTCACATGTAAGTAAACATATTGAAAGATCTCTTGGAGTTGGCCAAAGATAGGAAGGGGAGAGATGAGATGGAGAGTGTATTTTCAGTTGAAAAATTATCGACACCGGTTCATGAAAGAGAAGATATTATTAAAGTAAGTAAATTAAATAAATGGTATGGGGATCATCATGTATTAAAAGACGTGGACTTAACTGTTAAACAAGGAGAAGTAATTGTTATTTTAGGTCCGTCTGGCTCTGGGAAATCAACTTTTATTCGTACCATTAATGCACTAGAAGAATTCCAAAAAGGGAAAATTGAAGTAGATAATATAGCCCTTACAGATGATTTGAAAAATATTGAGGAAATAAGAAAGGAAACAGGAATGGTGTTTCAATCCTTTAATTTATTTCCTCATATGACAATTCTGAAGAATATTTCCCTTGCGCCTATATGGGTTAGAAAGTGGAAAAAGAAAAAAGCAGAACAGATTGCCATGGAGCTTTTAGAAAGAGTGGGAATCCCAGAACAGGCTAATAAGTATCCTGGGCAACTTTCAGGAGGGCAGCAACAACGTGTGGCGATTGCCCGAGCACTAGCCATGCAACCAAAAATAATGTTATTTGATGAACCAACATCTGCACTAGATCCTGAAATGGTTAAAGAAGTACTGGATGTTATGAAAACATTAGCAGAATCTGGAATGACCATGCTTGTTGTAACCCATGAGATGGGATTTGCAAGACAGGTAGCTGATCGGATTATTTTATTTGATAAAGGAGAAATTGTAGAGATGGGAAAACCGGAAGAGCTATTTGATAATCCAAAACATGAACGGACAAAATTGTTTTTATCCCAAATATTGTAGAGAAAAAAGGGCTGATAGAGCTCTTTTTTTATGTTGCAATACGGAGGAAAATATATGAATACGAATGGGAGAGTCGAGTCGATTGCTGGGAGGATGAGAACTTTTGAAGAAATCAAACATTTAATTGTACTCCGCATCGTAACTTTTCAACTTCTATTGGTTATTTATTAGGGTATAAAAATTAACATATACGCAAAAAATGTTACAGTATAGCAACAAGAATCAGGTAGAGAGAAAATAGATGGTGATACCGATATGAAGGGCGTCAGTAAATTAGAAGCAATAATGTGGAGTATTGCACTTCCTGGATTTAGTCAATTATTAGTAAAAAAATATTGGAAAGGAACTATCTTTGTAATACTAGAATTTATCATTAATGCCGCTAGTAATTTTAATGAAGCGATCATGTTGAGTTTTCTAGGGGAGACAGATAAAGCGTTAGAAACTATTAATTTCCAATGGATATTATTTTATCCATGTTTATACATGTTTGCAATGTGGGATGCATATAAAGAAGCAATGGATAGTGACGATCAATATGCTTTTTTGCCCTTTGTATTTTGTGCATATTTTGTAACGACAGGGATTTTTTATTCACCGTATTTTAAGTTGTTTGGTGTATTAATAGGTCCCGTTTTTTTACCAATGCTATTTTTAATACCAGGAATTATTACCGGTTTTATTGTGAAATACTGCCTGATTTATTTGAATAAAAAAAAGGATATGCAAAAAAAGTAAAAATCAGTAAAAAACATTGTCAAGATCTTCATTTTTGTATATAATAATTTATATAATATTTGTATACTACTCAAAGGGGAGTAGCTTTTAGGTTTCATACCTAAAACAGAGTCGTCATTTCATGGCTTATGCCATCGGCTTTGTTGGCATACTTATGCTTAGCAAGACCTTTGCCTATTTGGCAAAGGTTTTTTTTGCGTACTTTGGTACATACTAACAACATAGTATGAAACCTAGAACAAATAGGAGTATACAAATATTAAACCAAAAAGGGGGAATCAGATTGGATGCTAGTATGTTGTTAGAGTATGGATGGGTATTATTGGTGTTGATTGTTTTAGAAGGACTATTGGCAGCTGATAATGCAGTAGTAATGGCAGTAATGGTTAAACATTTACCAGTAGAGCAACAAAAAAAGGCACTGTTTTTTGGATTAATAGGTGCTTTTATATTCCGTTTTGCTACATTATTTATGATTTCATTCTTAGTAGATGTGTGGCAAATTCAGGCAATAGGTGCTATCTACTTATTGTTTATAGCCATCCATAATATTTATGGACAGTATGCCAAAAAAGATGCAAAGGATAATAGCAAAAAGGAAAAGAAACAATCTTCTTTTTGGATGACGGTATTGAAAGTAGAGTTAGCAGACATTGCTTTTGCTATTGATTCTATGCTTGCAGCAGTTGCCCTTGCTATTACCTTACCTGCAACTAATTGGTTTACTTTGGGAGGAATAGATGGAGGACAATTTATGGTGATGTTCCTTGGAGGTTTAATTGGTCTAATCATTATGCGATTTGCAGCGAATTGGTTTGTAAAACTACTTCATACAAGACCATCTCTTGAAACAGCAGCATTTTTAATTGTCGGATGGGTTGGAGTTAAACTAGCTGTATTTACATTGGCACATCCTGCTGTGGGGGTTCTAGATGAACATTTTCCAGAATCTAAGGCTTGGAAAGCTGTTTTCTGGATTGTGTTGGTTGGTATTGCGATTGGTGGTTACTTCTTATCTGCCAAAAAAGGAGTTAAAACAAAAGAAAGTAATGTACAATAAAATATACAAAAAAGCCATCGTTTGAGAATGGCTTTTTTGTGCAAGTACATACTAAGTGAAAATTATACTGTTTTATTACCAGAGAGCTCAGCTTGAGCTTGTTGAACAAGTCTTTTTGTGATTTCTCCTCCAACAGATCCGTTTGCTCTTGATACTGTATCAGAACCAAGATTTACTCCAAACTCTTGGGCTATCTCATATTTGATACTATCTAAATATTGTTCAATACCTGGAACTAGTAATTTATTTGTATTAGCCATTTTAGCTTCCTCCTAAATAGATCCTTAATAGTTTACTTAAACAGAAAATGATTCTGTATTAATAATATGTGGTACTTTACTCATTTAATGAGTGGTAATGATTGTGTATGGAGGGAATTATTTAGAAGATATAAATAGTTGATAAAAGGAATAACATAATTAAAAATTTCCAGTTTTACTGTACGATGGAAGATAGATAAATTATACTGTTATTTATCTATAATGATTGAGGAAAGGGACTGTTATAATAAAATGGGTAGAAATTTCAAGGAATACATTCAGAAATTAACTCCAGCACAAATAATAACAAGTTATTACATAATTGCTGTGAGTATTTCTGTACTTTTATTACGTTTACCTGGTGTACATAATAAAGGAGTCACTATTTCCTTTTTAGATAGTGTATTTACGGCAGTCAGTGCAGTAAGTGTGACAGGACTAACAGTAGTTAATATTTCCGAAACCTACAGTACATTTGGAATTTTTATTCTCATGTTTGTATTACAATTTGGTGGAATCGGTGTTATGACTCTCGGTACTTTTTTCTGGATGTTACTAAGGAAGAAGATAGGATTAAGAGAGAGACAATTAATTATGCTGGATCATAATCAATCTAATTTATCCGGTGTAGTTAATCTTATTAGAGAAATAATTAAAATTATATTAATCATTGAAATACTTGGTGCTATTATTCTTTCTTTACAGTTTCATCAGTATTATGATTCTTGGAAAGAATCCTTTTTATATGGATTATTTGCATCTGTAAGTGCAACTACCAATGGTGGTTTAGATTTAACAGGATCATCATTAACTCCATTTAAAGATGATTATTATGTTCAACTAGTACATATAATTTTAATCACACTTGGAGCTATTGGTTTCCCTGTTCTAATTGAAGTGAAAAATTATTTGTTTCCAAAAGGAGATCATCATCATTTATTTCGTTTTTCACTTTTTACGAAGTTAACATCTTTAACATTCGGCTTTCTGCTACTATTCGGGACAATTATTATCATTTTATTAGAGCTAAACCATTACTATATTGGAATGAACTGGCATCAGATTTTCTTTAATGCTTTTTTTCATTCTACTTCAACTAGAAGTGGTGGGTTATCTACGATGGATTTAAATGATTTTTCCACGGGGACACTACTTATTTTTTGTGTTCTTATGTTTATTGGTGCATCCCCAAGCTCTGTTGGAGGAGGGATTAGAACAACCACTTTTGCTCTGAATTTACTTTTTATCTATTATTATGCAAATGGAAATAAGCATATCAAAATTTTTAAAAGAGAAATACATGAAGATGATATTACGAAATCGTTAGTTGTGACAATTTTGGCTGGAGCTATATGCATCGTTTCTGTTATTGCATTATCTATTTCAGAACATGCTTCCTTAATAAAGATATTGTTTGAAGTCTGCTCGGCGTTTGGTACTACAGGTTTATCGTTAGGACTTACCCCAGAGCTATCAACTTTCGGGAAATTTGTGATTATGATTTTAATGTTTATAGGTCGTATTGGATTAACTTCGTTTATCTATATAATAGGTGGAAAAGAGAAGAAAGATAATTTTCATTATCCTAAAGAGCGAATTATTATTGGGTAAAAAGTTATTTTACATTTTAAACTTACTAGGGAGGATTGCTGATTAGCAATCCTCCTTTTGTTAAAAGTAGGAAAGAATAGGTTGAAGTGTATTGGAGGAAAATAATCTTGTAAGCAGGAAGGAGATGTTTAATATGGCGAAAAGAAAAGCAGAACATAACATTTTAGAAAAATATAGTAAAACACCAAAAGAGAATATCCAAGAAACGGAGTTCTCCGCTGAATTTGTAGGTGGAGAAAATCCAATAAAAGGTGCAAATAGAAATTCTAAACACGGAAAAGAGGGAAGATAAAATGGCTAACCGAAAAAAACAGAAAAAAATCGAAACATCCAATGTAGAATTTGGTCAAGAATTAGGGGATGTTAATGCAAGTAAACTATTTGATACTGCTCCCCTTACGAAAGATAGAGTAAAGAGCAAGGCAGCTAAAAAATAAAGAAAGGAGGGTCTCCGAAGACTTGCTCGCCATTATTCCATTAGCTTTTTTGCTTAGGTGAAATAATAGTTGTGAGAATAACATCTTTCGGAGAACCCTCCCTTGTATATTTTGTTGTTTTACGTATTAATTTTTTGTATCATATGCTTTATTCGCGAACTTTTTAATTCAATTATCGGTTGTGTCAAAGAGATAATCATATTACTGGATAGTAATATGGTTAATAAAAAGGATACCACAACTATCATAAAATACGAATTTGGAGATGCAAGGATATTTGGTAAATCACTTTCTCTAAATATTCTTATGATAAATCCGTGTAGTAGATATACATATAAAGTATATTTACCAAACTTAGTAAAGAAATATTCTTTTTTTGGTACACAAGAAAAGAAACAAAATATCATGATAAAGCTTAATAGATAGAAAAATAAACGAAACAATATCCCTTCCAAAGTACCTTCCCCTAATTGTTCATAAGACTTAGATCCAAAAAGCCATTCATAATTAATCGATGGATAAAGATGGAATCCTATAAAGACAACAATAAATAGAAAAATGGAGGAACCTCTTGCTAACTTTGTTTTCATGAATTGAAAATGTTTCTTTTTCATGTAAAAACCGATAAGAAAAATAGGAAGAAATACGAACGTTCTAGTTAAGCTTAAATAATTTGCTGTCCATTCAAAACATCCTATACTTACTCCTAAAACTAAAGAAATTAATATTCCTGTTATTGGTCTAAGCTTTGCGAAAAGTAATAAAAAGATATTCCAAAAAAATAAACTAATTAAAAACCATAAAGACCAATGTGGAGTTAATGGCTCTATTTCTAGTGTTGTTTCTCCATATAGAAAATAGTAAAAAATACTATAAACTAATTGGAAGATTAAATATGGAATGATTAATTTTTTTGCGTATTTCCTTATATATCCTTTTTCAGCAATCCCTTTTGCAAAAAAACCAGAAATTAATATAAATGCTGGCATGTGAAAAGTATAAATAACTTTATATAGTGTGTATATATTTTGATTATCATTAATGAATGATTGTATAAAATGTCCGAACACTACTAGAAAGATTAAAATAAATTTCGCATTATCGAAATAATAATCTCGTTCTTTCATTTTCTCAACCCCTTCTTGCGGATAAAATCCTATTCATTTTTATATCACAAATTTTGTTTATATAATCACTGTTGGTTGAATTGTTAAAAAAATAACTCGGAAATAACATGAAAATGAAATTTTTATTTAAATTTAGAAGAATCTAAAAATTATTTTGTAATATATTTTCTCCTCTATAGAAAACCTCTTCGATAGGAAGAAACATATATCTCAAGGCCTATTTTTAGGAAAAAGGAAAGGAGATAGAAGAAAGATGTAGAATATTGTAAATACTACGTTGTTAGGGGAGGGGTATCCATGGTTGGTATATCCTATACTGAAGAAAATCAGCACTTGCGCACAGAAATACAAGCATTGAAAAGAGAAAATGCCCAATTAAGAAAAAAGCTAGAGGAAAATGAATTAGAAAATAGATTGGATTATGGGCATGTTACCATAGAAATGGGTGTCATTTTTGTAAATAACAGGGGAATTGTTTTGGATGCTAGCCCGGATCTTTGTGCTAACTTTCACGTAGATAGATGGGATATTATTGGTAATAGAATAATGGATTTTATTCATCAGGATGACCAGTCACTTATTAGAAAACACATACGGAAACTAAATCAAAAGTTAGTGAATCCAATCTATGATAAATTTTCTTTAACTATTCAAGAGGCGCAATATTTTGTTGAAATAATTACAAGCAAGTTGCCGGATGGACTAGGTTTTGTTTCAGTAGTTAGAAATATAGTGTGCGGAATGAAAGGTCAGCAAGAAAAACTGGAAAGTAAATTTATAGATAATGAATTTTTTACAGAGGCGCTGGATGGAATCGTGTTGTGGAAAGAAAATGGAGAGGTTATTGCTGCTAATAGAGCTGCGCTAAAAATCTTTGAGTGTACATTGGAAGAAATGCTTCATTCTAAAATAAGTGATTATATCTATATGAGAGATGAAAAATATCATCAAATGGTAAAAAATTTCTACCTTTCAAAGTCAATTAGAGATGAACTTATATTTTTAATGCCAAATGGTCAGAAAAAAATATTGGAGTTTACGACAAAACAACATGCTGTAGAAGATTTACACATGAGTATTTTTCGAAATGTAACCGAAAGGCATGGGATGGAAGAAAAACTCCGTGAAAGTAAAACAATGTTTGAAAATATTTTTGGAGAAGTTTTTGACGGCATTATTATATGGGATGAGCAATATAGAATAATCGATATGAATAAAGAAGCTGAAAGGTTACTAAATGAAAATAAGGAAAGGTTAGTTGGTTGCAAAATACTGGATTATTTCCCTGTAGGTAAGACAATTGGAGAAGATATACACCCTAAAATTAGGAGCCTAAAAGAAGATGGCCAGAATCGTGGAGTGTATACTGCTCATTTAACTAATAAAAAAGGTGTTACTCAATTAGAGTTTCGGAATAAATACAATATTTATTCTGGACTAAGTATTACTACTTTAAGAGATATAACAGAAAATACTTTTTTAGCAGAACAGCTTCGAAAATCTTCTACATTAAATGTAGTAGGGGAACTTGCTGCGGGAATAGCTCATGAGATAAGAAACCCTATGACATCTTTAAAGGGCTTTATACAACTATTAGAAAGTAGTACTGCATGCAATGGCAATGAGATGTATTTTTCCGTTATAAAATCAGAATTAAATAGAATAGAAACGATTGTGACAGAATTTCTTTTTCTTGCGAAACCTCAAACAGTTCATTTTGAAAGATATAATTTAGGAAAAATAATGAATGAAACCATTGAATTGCTAAATGCACAAGCTGTTTTACATAATGTACAATTCCATAAACACTATGATCTCAACTTACCAGACTTATATTGTGAATCAAATCAAATGAAAAAGGTATTTATAAACCTTATTAAGAATGCAATAGAAGTTCTACAAGATGGTGGAGATATAACGGTTACAATAGAATATAAAGATGAATACTATCATATCGCCATTTCAGATAACGGAATAGGAATGAGTAAAGAAAAATTAGAAAGAATCGGAGAGCCCTTTTATACAACGAAAGAAAATGGAACGGGTTTAGGGTTACTAGTAACTTCTCAAATTATTGAAGAACATCTAGGAAGAATAGAGGTTGAGTCGGAATTTGGAGATGGAACAACCTTTCATATATTCTTACCTGACAGAAAGAATGAAAAGAAAGCATAAGTACCAGTTTATAGATAAATCGAAATATTTTAGCACCAGAATAACTTTACAAATGGTGCTAATTTTATTATTATCTAATTAGATAAACATGAAAGTAGTTGATGATATGCAATTAGATAAAATGGTTGCTTTTTATAAAACAATTGGAGATCCAACCAGAATTCGTATTATTTCTTTATTGTCACAAAAACCGTGGCATGGTCAAGCTTTGGCAGAGAAGTTAGGGTTAACTGCTCCTACTATTACCCATCATTTAAAAAAATTGCGACAAATAAGTGTTGTCTATGAAAGAAGAGATAAGAATACTATTTATTTTTATTTAAACTCATCTGTAATTTTTCAACATACAGAGAGTTTGCAAAAATTAGCTACTAATAAGGAGGAAAAAGAGATGGTATTGACAAGTGAAGAGGAACAGAAAATTATAGATAACTTTTTTACCGAGGATGGGAAATTAAAAAATATACCGTCACAAAGAAAAAAGAAAATTATTGTATTTAGACACCTTGTAAAAGGATTGAATTTTGGAGAAAAATACGCGGAAAAAGATCTAAATGAATATATTAAACAATACTTTGATGACTATGCAACGATTAGAAGAGAATTTATTATTAATCATTTTATGTATAGAGAGAATAATATCTATGAATTAAACCCAGAAGAAATGTGGGCTAAATAACTATAATAAAAAAGTTAAGGGATATTCTTTCCTCGTGTGTCGTGTTTAGAAAGAACATCCCTTTCATCAAAATGATTTAAGAATAATAATCTTGTCTTCGATCCTCAAATATTGGGATTAACTTACGAACCTCCCTTACTTTATTAAGTTCAATTGATGCAGTTAAGATTTCTTCTGAGTCACCAGCTTCTGCAACAATTTCTCCCCAAGGATCAATGATTATACTATGCCCTGCAAATACATTATTTGGATCATTGCCAACTCGATTGCAAGCTATAACAAAACACTGATTTTCAATAGCTCTAGCTATAAGTAGGCTTCTCCAATGACTAAGCCTTGGCATAGGCCATTCTGCTACTACAAAAATTACTTCAGCACCTTTTGTGGTATGAGTGCGAATCCATTCAGGAAATCGTATATCATAGCAAATCATACTAGCAAAAATATGATCGTTCAAAGTAAATAATCCTTCAGATTTTCCACCTTTCAAATATAAATGTTCATCCATTAATTGAAAAAGATGAAGTTTATCATACGTATGAACTATCTTTCCTGAGTTATCCACCACGATAAGAGTATTATATATGCCATCTGAATCCTTATTTGCTACAGAGCCCCCAATAATATGGACATGATGTTTAATTGCCATCTCTTTTAAAAATGCTATTGTTCGTTGTGCGTTCTCATCTGCAATTTCCGTAAGGCGTGTTAAATCATATCCTGTAGTCCATAATTCAGGAAGAACAATGATATCACAGTTTTCTTTACTAGCTTCTTCAATTTTTGTTTTTGCATGGAGAAAGTTTTGATTAGGATTGCCAAATGCAATATCCATTTGAATTATACTAGTTTTTAAGCTCAAGCTAACACATCCTCTATTTTTGCTTATATAATGGTGATTTAGTTAAACAATTGTAATGCTATTTAGTTATTTCATAAAATACCACATTACAATTCGGTTGAATAGGAGTACAATAAAAATTATTTGAATATTTTTTATTCTTCGAAAGAAGGTGTAGTTTTGAAAGTATATAAACAATCAAATTTATTAAAGCAATTACCAGAACAGTTTTTCGCTTCGTTGGTACAAAAGGTTAATAAGTATGTTGAAAAGGGATATGATGTAATCAATTTAGGTCAGGGCAATCCAGATCAACCTACTCCTCATCATATTATAAAGAGCATGCAAGAGGCTGTTAGCAATCCTATAAATCATAAATATTCTCCATTTAGAGGTTATTCACATTTAAAGGAAGCTGTTTCTCTTTTTTATAAGCGAGAATATAATGTACAGTTAGATCCAGAAACGGAAGTAGCTATTCTTTTTGGGGGGAAAGCAGGCTTAGTAGAAATACCTAGTTGTTTACTAAACCCAGGAGATACTGTCTTATTGCCAGATCCAGGTTATCCTGATTATTTATCAGGTGTAGCATTATCACAAAGTGAAACGGTAATGATGCCACTACGAGAAGAAAATAATTTCCTTCCTAATTATAAGGAATTACATACAGATAATTTACAAAAGGCAAAGTTAATGTTTTTAAATTATCCGAATAATCCTACTGGTGTTATTGCAACACAAGAATTTTTCGAGGAAACGGTCCAGTTAGCAAATGAACATCATATATGTGTAGTCCATGATTTTGCTTATGGAGCAATAGGGTTTGATGGGAAGAAGCCACTTAGTTTCTTACAAACGCAAGGGGCAAAAGATGTTGGGGTTGAAATATATACATTATCTAAGACTTATAATATGGCTGGATGGAGAGTTGCATTTGCAGTTGGAAATAGAAGTGTAATTTCCGCTATAAATTTATACCAAGACCATCTCTATGTAAGTTTGTTTGGAGCTATACAAGAAGCCGCTGTTACTGCGTTATCTTCGGACCAAGAATGTGTTCGTGAGATGAATCACTTATACCAAAGAAGAAGAGATGTCTTTATTAAAGGAATAAAAGAACTTGGTTGGGAAGTGAAGGCACCAGAAGGATCCTTTTTTGCCTGGTTAAGGGTTCCAGAAGGTTTTACTTCACAGGCATTTAGTGATTATTTGTTGGAAAAAGCTCATATTGCAATGGCACCAGGGTCCGGCTTCGGACAATTTGGTGAAGGGTATGTTCGAGTTGGTTTATTAACTTCAGAAGAAAGACTAAAAGAGGCCGTTACTAGAATTAGCAAACTCCCATTATTTGAAAAATAATGAACCGAATAGTAGGTGCAATAGATAATGTACTGTACTGTTTGTAATTATTCATATGGAAAGAGATACAAACTAGTAAGTCTATAAGGTGGCATAAAAGAAATTTTAGTAAATAAAATAGTTTACTAAAATTTCTTTCTTTTTAGGTAATGTTTAATAGTAAAGATATAATTAAAAATGAGTGCGCTTTCAAAAATAGGTTGTATTCGACCTGTTTTGCTGATGGATGTGTCGAAAAAAGAAGAGCAATTGAATATATTGTGTAACTTTTTTCCTATTTTTCTTTAAAATAATGTCTAAAATTGCGAATCTATTTACTTTTATTTGTATTATTGTAATAATTCATCAAGTAAACAATTTTAGTAACTAATTAATAGTTTTGGAAATTTTAGGAGGAAGAAAGGTGTATTGTAAGATGAAGGATGATTTATTGGTTGCCATTCAAAAGAAAAGGGAGGTAATGGTGAAAACTGCTAATGCAAAAGGAACAAATAATGAGGAAACCATTAAGTTAAGTCAAGAATTAGATATACTAATCTACAAATATCAGCTTGAGATTCGAGACAGAAAAAGAAAAAACGTAACAATAAATAAACCATTTCTAGAAGGAAGAATTATTTGGTCGACAAGAAGTAAATATAGATTAAAGAAATATTCGGAAGTGATGTACTGGAACTAGATGATGTTTCTAAAAAGATGGTGAAGGGTAATGAAAATGTATTACCTTATAAATTTAATCATCAAACAATGCCCTTCTAAATCCTACCATTAGTAAGACCTTCCTTTACTTCTCCGATCATTAGCTTAAATGGGCCAATCTTTCGCTCTACTTTTAGGAAATTTCACTCCCTTTAAGAATTTAGATTAACAATCTTATAACCATAAAAAAATGGAGAATAAGGGGACAAAATAGTACTTGTCTTTATTTCTCCAATGGAAGACGTATATGAAGTTGTTATTGTTCGTTTCCGTTTAGCAATGGTAAAATAATTTCTACTTTTGTTCCTTTGTTTGATTTACTTGTAATATGAATTTCACCATTAAATGACTCAATTATTCTTTTACATACAACTAGTCCCAATCCTGTACCTGTATCTTTGGAAGTATTAAAAGGCAGGAAAATCTTTTTTAATTGTTCATCTGAGATTCCTATGCCATTATCAGTGAGTGTAAGTAATATACTTTTTTTGTTTTTCGTAATAGTTAATTCTAAAACTCCACCATACTCCATTGCTTCTAGAGCATTTCTCGTAATATTTAATAGAACTTGTTTCATTTGATCTGCAGTACCTAGGAAATATAAATCCCCTTTATATGTCTTCTTCGTATAATTCACATTATGAAGATTTGCTTCGGATTGGATTAAGGGCTCCACATCTGAAATAATTGCATTTAAGTTAATGGGTTCCCTTTTTTGAGCAGTTGGCTTACCTAATATAAGAAATTCACTTACTATCTCATTAATTCGTGTAATTTCTTTTTGAATGATAGAAAAGTAGAATTGGTCTTCTTGATCTTTATGTTTTTCACTTAATAATTGTATTAATCCTTTAATTCCAGTTAAAGGATTACGTATTTCGTGGGCTGAACTAGCTGCTAAGTTACCAACAAGTTCTAATTTTTGAATCTGATTTTGCTCTTGTTCTTTACGTCTTAATGTTCTTTGTGTGTACATAATATAGACTAGATAGATAAAATGGAAAAATAAAATAAAAAATAGTAACGTTAATACATACTTTTTTAATAAATACTTAATCTCAGGTTCTTTGATTTCTACTACAATCTTCCATGGTAAACGATCGATTTCTAAACTAACAGTTTTTTTATGTTTAGGAATTGCCTTGTTAATATGAAAGATTTGTTCATTATTGGCATTGACAATTGCTAGCGGTACAGTAGGAGTTAGGATTTTCATTGTATTCGATATATAGTCTACACGTAAGTAGGCAGCCATAATTCCTTCTAATCCCTTTTGTTCATTGAGAATAGGCATAGCAATTCCTATTACTCTTTGTCCGTTACTAATGGTCTTCACTTTATTAGCAATGACTATATCCTTTGCTTCTATCACTTCTTGAATAAAACTTTTAGTAGAGAGATCGATACTTTTGTTCGTATCATTATTCCTAGCGACCGTTTTTCCATACTGATCTAATACAAATAAACCACCATATGCTTGCTCTGTAGCGTACACTTTGTTAAGGAGTAGTTCTAGTTCTTTCTTTGTACCAATGTTTGATTGAATGGAAAGACTTAATATATCTAATGAGGAAACTACTTTATTAATATATAAATTCCACTGGCGTTCATGAATAGACGCTATTTGTTTCGCTTGAATGGTGTTTTTTTCAAAGTCTTTATTATACTGATAATTTATATAGAAGGTTGTTGCTATAATAAATGGAATAATTACAATCCCTAAATAAAGAAGTACTCTTTTTATGAATACAGTCATAAATTAATTCTCCAAAATAAGTAAAATTTTTCTAACCTATTATAACATGAATCAAAAAAAGCTCAATTACAGTTTATGTACCAAAATTTAGGAGAGTTTGACAAATCCTATATAGGACTATATAATAATTTTGAATTCGAGATAAATGACATTAATTAACTTATAAAGGAAGTAATAGTATGAGGGAACAAGGAATAGATCAATCATTAAAATTATTTATTGTCTTATCAAGAGCATACCGTGCGATTAATGAAAATGTTAATAAACTTATAAGTACTTATGGATTAAACCCAACTGAATTTGCCGTAATGGAACTACTATATCATAAAGGAGATCAGCCATTACAGCAGATAGGAGGAAAAATTTTATTAGCAAGTGGTAGTATAACGTATGTTGTGGATAAGCTAGAAGAGAAAGGGTATTTACGTAGAGTAGCTTGTCCAACTGATAGAAGGGTAACTTTTGCGCAAATAACAGAAGATGGAAAAAAACTAATTGAAAATATTTTTCCTAACCATGAAAAAAAAATACATGATATGATGTCCGAATTAACAACGGAAGAGAAAGATACTGCTATTGAGCTAATTAAACGACTCGGTTTATCGGTAGCTAATAAATAAATATTTTTATAGTAAGTAGATTCTAGCTATGAAACTTTCTTATTTGTAAGTTAAATGTGAAATTTTTGTAGTAATGAAGTAGATTCTTATCTACTTCTCGTTTTACATGATTCCTTAAAAATTACTTCTAATACATCTTTAATTACAAATGAATAAGTGATTAGTTAATAATAGGTGAAGCGATGTATTTATCGCTTTTTTTGTTGGACTGATTGTTTTTCATGTATAATAATAAGGTAGACTTCATTAGAAAAAATATCCAATTTTTACACAGTGATTTCGTTTATGTGACTAAATTAATAGGAGGGTTTATCTATGAAATTTTCAGAGTTTGCATATGTTAGACCAAATGTAGAAGAGTTTTCAAATAAGATGGAAGTTTTATTAAAAGATTTTCAACAAGCTGAACAAGTAGAAAAACAAATGGAAGTTATTGAAAAAATCAATACAATTAGAAATGATATATCAACTATGTTTCATTTATGCTATATTCGCCATTCAGTTGATACCAATGATGAGTATTATCAAAAGGAACAAGACTACATAGATGAAATTGCACCAAAAGTAGAAGGACTTGAGACAAAATATTATCAAACCCTTGCGCAATCCAGATTCAGGAAAAAACTGGAAGAAAAATGGGGGAAACAGTTGTTTGCTTTAGCAGAAGCTCAATTAAAAGTTTTCTCAGATGAAGTGGTAGAGCTCTTACAACAAGAAAATAAACTATCGACTGAATATACAAAATTAGTAGCATCTGCAAAAATAATGTTTGAGGGAGAAGAGAGAACACTTGCTCAATTACAACCTTTTGCAGAATCAAAGGATCGCAATGTTAGAAAAGCTGCTAATACAGCGAAGTTTGACTTTTTCCAAGAAAATGAAGAGCAATTAGATAGAATTTATGATGATATGGTGAAAGTAAGAACAGAGATTGCTCAAAAACTTGGTTATAAAAACTTTGTAGAACTAGGCTATTATCGCATGTATCGTACAGATTATAATGCAGAAATGGTAGCTGCTTTTAGGGATCAAGTAAAGGAATATATTGTACCACTTGCTACAAAACTGAAGGAAAGACAAAGACAAAGAATTGGTGTAGAGTCTTTAAAATTTTATGATGAACCATTTGAATTCAAAACGGGAAATGCTACCCCAAAGGGTGATCCTGAATGGATTATTACGAATGGCCAGACTATGTATAATGAATTAGCAAAAGAAACAGGAGAATTTTTCTCTTATTTAAGAGAAACCGAACTCATGGACTTAGTAGCTAAAAAGGGAAAAGCTGGTGGTGGATACTGTGAGTTTATTGAGAATTACAAAGCACCATTTATTTTCTCTAATTTTAATGGTACTTCTGGTGATATTGATGTTCTAACACATGAAGCAGGTCATGCTTTCCAAGTGTATTCTAGTGGTGGATTTGATGTACCAGAGTATTATTGGCCAACTTTTGAAGCAGCTGAGATTCATTCTATGAGTATGGAATTCTTTACATGGCCATGGATGGAATTGTTCTTTAAAGAAGATGTAGAGAAATATAAATTTTCTCATTTAAGCTCTGCACTATTATTCCTTCCGTATGGAGTATCTGTTGACGAATTCCAACATTGGGTATATGAAAATCCAAACGCAACACCGAAGGAAAGAAAGCAAATGTGGAGAGAAATTGAGAAGAAATACAGTCCGCACATTGATTATGATGGAAATGAATATTTGGAAAATGGTGGATTTTGGCAAAAACAAGGCCATATTTACAATTCTCCTTTCTATTATATTGATTATACATTAGCGCAAATATGTGCTTTCCAATTTTGGAAACGTTCAAGAGAAGATCAAAAAGATGCTTGGAAAGATTATATGAAGCTTTGTAAATTAGGTGGAAGTATGCCATTCACGGAACTAGTAAAAGCAGCTAATTTAATTTCACCATTTGAAGATGGATGTGTTGCTTCTGTAATTGGCGAAATTGATGCGTGGTTAAATTCAGTTGATGATAAAAATCTATAAAAAAATCGTGGGATTTACTTCCCACGATTTTTTTATGCTTGGAGATTTGTTATGACAATTTTATCGTTTACTAAATCTGCAGATACTTCTTTTATATCTGGATGATCAAGAATTAAATCAGCTAATTGGTCTTCAATATGCTCTTGAATAACTCTTCTTAATGGACGAGCACCGAAGCTTGGATGTGTTCCTAATTCAACCATTTTTTCTTTTGCCTCATTGGTAACAGTTAGCGTGATTTCTTGCTCTTTTAACGTTAGATTAAGTTCTTCTAATAATAAATCTGTAATACGAAGTAAATGTTCTTTTTCTAGTGTTTTAAACTCGATGATGGCATCAAAGCGATTGAGAAACTCTGGTTTAAAGAAATTGCCTAATGCTTGAAGAATATTACTTTCTTCGATTGCATCATTCTTACCAAAGCCAACTACTTTTGGTTTATGGCCAACACTAGCATTACTTGTCATAATAATAACAGTGTCTTTAAAACTTACTGTTCGACCTTGGCTATCTGTTAAGCGACCGTCTTCTAGAATTTGTAAGAAAATGGTTTGGATATCTGGATGAGCTTTTTCTATTTCATCAAGCAGTATGATGCTATATGGATTTCTTCTAACTTTTTCAGTTAATTGTCCAGCCTCTTCATGTCCTACATAACCAGGAGGTGAACCGATAATTTTACTAATACTATGTTTTTCCATATATTCACTCATATCTAAGCGAATCATACTGTCTTTCGTACCAAATAATTCTTCAGCAAGTGTTTTAGTTAGTTCAGTTTTACCAACACCAGTAGGACCGACAAATAGAAAACTACCAATTGGTCTATTTTTTGTTTTTAGTCCAGCTCTACTACGCTTAATTGCTCTTGCTACTTTATCTACAGCTTCTTGCTGTCCAATAACTTTAGTAGATAATTTTTCACGTAGTAATTTCATTTTTTGTTGTTCATCTTGTTGTAATTTACCTACAGGAATACCAGTTTTCTTTTCAATCAATTGTTGGATTAATGATAGGCTAACAACAGGTTTTTCTTCAGGTTTTGGTTCATTTAAAGCACGCTCTAATTGCTGTTCTTCTTTACGTAACTCGGCTGCTTTTTCATAGTTTTCTTCTTTTAAAACTGCTTCTTTCTCTTTACTAATACTTGCTAAGCGAGTTTCAATTTCCTCTGTGTTTTTATATGGAGAAGAAAGATTCATTTTAGAACCAGCTTCATCCATAAGGTCAATAGCTTTATCTGGTAGAAAGCGATCTTGAATATAACGGTTAGATAACTCTACACAAGCTTTAATCGCATCGTCTGTATAGGCTACTTCATGGAATTTTTCATAACGTTCTTTCAAACCAGTTAAGATGGAGATAGCTGCTTCGACAGAAGGCTCACTGACTTGAACTGGTTGGAAACGACGTTCTAACGCTGCATCTTTTTCAATTTGACGATATTCCTTTAAAGTAGTTGCACCAATAATATGCAGTTCGCCACGGGCTAACGCAGGCTTTAATATATTTCCTGCATCCATTGAACCTTCTGCAGAACCGGCACCTACTAATTGGTGGATTTCATCAATAAAAACAATCACATTTTTTCTTTGTTGTATTTCATTGATTATTTGTTTCATTCTTTCTTCGAATTGTCCTCTAATTCCCGTATTCGTTACTAGGGAAGCAACATCTAGCAAATAGATTTCTTTATTTTGTAGTTTTTTAGGAACATTGCCTTCTACAATTTTTAATGCAAGTCCTTCTGCTATGGCAGTTTTACCAACACCGGGTTCTCCGATGAGTACTGGGTTGTTTTTGTTTCTTCGGTTTAGAATTTCTATTACTCGATCTATTTCCTCTTCTCGTCCGATAACAGGATCAATTAATCCTGCACTTGCCATTTGATTTAAATTTTTTCCGTATTTATCTAGAATTCCATTTTTATTAACATTTACCGGAGCGTGATTGCTAGATGTGTCTGCCCCTTTTTGAATTGGTTGACTAAATGATTTAAATAAGTCTTCAAAAGGGGAAGAGTAAAAATTAATTGGATTTGTTTGTGCCATTTTTAGTTTTTCTGATTGATAACAAGATTGACAAAGATTTATTGTATTCTCAACAGAGTTCATCACAAATCTTACACTTACATTTGCTTGATTTACTTGGCAAATTTGACATTTCATAATAAATATCCTCCTTTTGTTATTTGACTATTTTTGACCTTTTGTAATTATGATTATACTTTGACCTTTTTTGACTTTCAAGTTTTTTGCTTATGAAACATATTTGGTAATTAGTGGATGTTTATTTCTGTTAAGGAAAATATTTTTGATGGATTACAAAAAGCTCGTCATTGTTTGTCCTTTTTTACATATAGTTGATGTAGGGAGGGAAATTAGTGAAGAATAAATGGAGCGCTGCAATCCAGCTAGCAGCAGTATATGTTGGGACTGTAGTTGGAGCTGGTTTTGCGACCGGGAGAGAAATTGTTGTGTTTTTTTCACAATATAGTTTTTTTGGCTTATTAGGTATTTTAATAAGTGGACTACTTTTTGCTTATTTTGGTGCAAAATTGATGCGAATTTCGGTTAGAATTAAAGCAGCTTCTTATCAAGAATTTACTGTTTTTTTATTTGGAAAATATATAGGGAATATTATAAATCTTGCTTTATTACTCATGTTAATTGGAGTATGTGCCGTTATGTTTTCTGGTGCCGGTGCAGTATTTGAAGAACAACTAGGAATTAATAAAATCTATGGAGTAATTTTTACGATTATTTTAACTCTTCTTGTTATGATGGTGGGAACAAAAGGACTTTTTGCAGTGAATACAATTGTAGTACCTATTATGATTAGCTTCAGTTTTATCCTATTTTTTTTATCAACATCCTTACCAGGATTCATCGAAGCAATCTTTACTATTCACTCTTTTAGCGTGAAAACAGTCACTTCACCGTTTTCTTATAGTGCATTAAATCTTGCTTTGGCCATCGCAGTTCTTGTTCCTGCAGCCTCTGAAATTGGTGATGAGGAAGTGGCAAAGTGGGGAGGAATAATCGGTGGAATTGCTCTAATGTTTATTCTAATAGCAAGCCATTTCTCTTTAATTATGCTATCTGATGTAAATAAATTTTCTATTCCAATGGCAACAATCATGAAAACATTAGCACCACAGCTTTCATGGGTATATATTTTAGTTATTTATGGTGAGATTTTCACTTCGGTGATTGGTAATATATATGGTTTAGAGAGACAACTCAGAAGCTATCTTCCGCTACCTAGCATGGTTATCATCGGAGGAATCATATTTATTTCCTATATAATTAGTCATATACAATACGGAATATTACTTTCTTGGTTGTATCCCATTTTTGGGTACATAAGTTTAGTCTTTTTGGTTTCCTTATGGTTTAAACCTTTACCAAGGAATAAATAATGAAAATGCTTGTTCTGGATAATCGGTTTTTATGAATAGGTGAGGGGATAGTACATCAACTAAATTTCATGAAGAAAGAAGCATCAGATAGATATTTTTGAGATGTACAAAAATAAAGGGTCTGAATTCCAGCATTTTTTAACCAAGCATGTGGAAACAGACCCTAACAATTATATTGTCATTAATAGTATTAATTAATGAGTGCTTGTAATGGTGACGGAATTCGTCCTGCACGATTTATTAATTTAGCAGAACTAAATGGGTTAACACCCATTACTGGAGCTCTTCCTAATAATCCACCAAATTCAACCATTTCGCCTTCTTTTTTACCAGGAACTGGTATAACACGAACGGCTGTTGTTTTTTTATTAATCATCCCGATTGCAGCCTCGTCCGCTATAATGGCAGATAAAGTAGAGGGAGTCACGTCTCCTGTGAGTGCAATCATATCTAAGCCGACAGAACAAACACAAGTCATTGCCTCAAGTTTGGAAAGGGATAGACTTCCATCAAGAATTCCACGAATCATTCCATTATCTTCACTTACTGGAATAAATGCCCCACTTAAACCACCAACATAACTACTTGCCATTGCGCCACCCTTTTTTACTGCATCATTCATTAATGCAAGGGCAGCGATTGTTCCATGTGTTCCCACACGTTCTAATCCAATTTCTTCAAGAATCTCAGCTACACTATCATTTATAGCATTAGTTGGAGCGAGGGAAAGATCCATAATTCCAAAAGGTACTTCTAGTCGTTCCGCCACAACACGGCCAATAAGTTCTCCAGCTCTTGTTATTTTAAACGCTGTTTTTTTAATGATTTCTGAAACCTCACCCAAGTCAGCATCTGGATACTTTTTAAGGGCATTTAATACTACTCCAGGCCCGCTAACTCCAACATTTATGACTACTTCTCCTTCGCCAGCACCATGAAAAGCACCAGCCATAAAAGGATTATCCTCGACAGGGTTGCAGAAAACAACAAGTTTTGCACATGCTAACCCATTTTGATCTTTTGTATTTTCGGCAGCTTCTTTAATGACTTCACCCATTATTTTCACTGCATCCATATTAATACCAGATCTTGTAGAGGCTACAGAAACAGAAGCGCAAACTCGTTCAGTTTCTGTTAATGCTTGTGGTAATGCATGAAGTAAGATTTGATCTCCTTTGGAAATCCCTTTATGAACTAGGGCAGAGAAACCACCAATAAAGTCTATATTTAAATCTTTTGCTGCCTTATCAAGCGTTTTAGCTAAAGTAACTGCTTGTTCAACTGTACAATTACCTAAAAGTTCTGCGATAGGTGTAATCGATATTCTTTTATTAATAATGGGAATACCGTATTCTTTTTCTACAGCAGTTGCAACTTTTGTTAAATCTTTCGCATAACTAGTAATTTTCTCATATACAGCTTTATTCAATTTATTAAAATCAGAATCAGCACAATCGTACAGGCTTATTCCCATTGTTACTGTTCTAATATCAAGGTTCTCCATTTGAACCATATTGATGGTTTCCATCATTTCATGTAAAGCAATTTTCATTATTTTTCCCCTTCTTTCTTAGACACGATGCATAGATTGGAATATCTCTTCTAATTGGATATTGATTTTAAGATGTAATTGGGTACTTAATTCTTCAAATTCTTTGCTTAAATCATCCAAATTATCTCTTTTAGAGACATCTACTAACATCATCATCGTGAAAAAGTCTTGAAGGATCGTTTGGCTAATATCTAAAATATTGATGTTATTATCGGAAAGTATGGTTGTTACTTTACTAATAATCCCAACTTGGTCCTTCCCAATAACACTTACTACTGCTCGACGTTGTTGATTCATTATTTCACCTCATAAGTTGTTTTCTTTATGAATAGTTTTGGAGTTTATGGAACAATGGCAACCCTTAGTATGGAATTTATGTACAAAAAAACAGATTGGAATCCAATCTGTTAGCGGGTTAGAAGAAAGTTGATACACTTAATCGTATCAGTATTCTTCTGTCCTTTTACCTGAGATTGTGAATCCTTCGGTGCCGTTTTGTAATTTAACGGTCTCTCCAGAAGCTGCTCCTGTCATAGTGTGACCCATAACATTCATAGCAAGCTATTCAATTGTAAAATCTAAAATGATGGTAACAGTTTTTTCCTAGATGGTCAATAAGAGATTACTTAACTTTTTCGAAAACTCTGTGAATAAGGCTTCTGAGACATACAGGATAAAATATCATTTATTGTTTAAGATAAAAAGGAGATTGAGTAGGAGGTGATTAATTTGTCTAAGGCGAAAAGAGAACAAGAGAGAGAATGGACTGTTCGAAAACAAAAACAAAAGCCTCATGGTAAAGTCAAGACAAAAAAGGAACTAGCAGAGGAATAAAAATTTCCTTATTATATAGTTAGTTAAGCGGATACAAAAAAGAAGTCGCAAATGGAATTACCATTGTTTGACTTCTTTTCCGTCTATCTGAAAACTTCATTTAATAATTCGGTAATTTTTATGATTCACAACAGTTCTTTGTTCTAGCTCTAGGTCTCGATAATTATTCATATATGTTAAATCGACGATAACAGAATTTTCATTAACTTTTTCAACAATTCCTTGAAGTCCTCTAAACTCAATGATATTACCAACCTCAGCTCTTTTCAAATGCATTCTCTCCTTATCTAGTATATTTATATAAATTCTGTTTAGTAGATTACACTATTAGAACTTATTCGATTAAGATCAAACAATAGTTTGTTGTATTTTATGTATACTTGTAAAAAAAGTTGCCAATTATAGGTTTTAGTATCATAAAATATTTTAAAGGGAACCAATTACTGTATGTATAATAACAAGTGTGAAAAAAACGCATTTATTATCCTATAATAATTCTTTCCTCAGAAAAGTAAGAGAAATCAAAGAATAATATAATAATATTTTTATTAAAAGGTATTATAACATAATTAGTAGAATTGTACACCGAAAATGTCGAAATCTTTTGTTTAATCTTATAGTGGCTATAAAGTTCTATTTTTGCCTTAAATAGGATAGATGATTTAAAATGAGGCAGAAAGAAAATATGGAAGGAGTAGGGACATGGATAAAGAATTTGTTGAGCAAGTATTAGAACAGTTGAAAAATAAGGAAATAGAATCCTTTAGAGTGAGTAAAGAAGATTTTTTAACGTTTCGGGCCGAATTAGTTAAAAGAAAAGATTTCAAACATTTTAAAGGGATAGCTGAAATAGGTGGGAATGTTACATATAAATATACAGACGAACCTCGAAGCTAAAATAGAAATAGGATAAAGGGTAGATTTATCAACTTGTTAGTAGGGATGAGGATTTAGGGGAAAATATAAGGAACTTGGCTAATGATACTTTTATATAAGAATACTTAATCGTCTAACTAGACTTTTGTTCTATAATTTTTGTACTAAGTAGTAAGCCACTATTTTTATCTTCGATTTTAATCCCTCTATGGTTTGCTCCTTTATGTTCAAAAGGAATAAAGGAAATGTTACATATTATTCTTTCTTATTTAGTAGAAACCAAAATAAAACAGTCATAAAGTTTCAGATAATGGACAAAATTAACCGAGAATATAAAAGAGGAATGTCATTTTCCGTCAAATGGATTGTAATAATACACATTTTTGTTAACTATTTTTAGCCATTTGATAATTTTTGATTGTCTTGAAATCAAAGAAATGCTATTCTTTGATTTGAGATGTTTTTATAAACTTAAACTGCCTACATATTTTAAGCTTTTTACATGTTCTAGTAATTTTAGAAGATGATAATAACGAGTTGTATTTCTAAAAGCTGATGCTTTTTCTTTTAAAGCCTTCCGTTTACAATGGCAGTAAATAAATTATAATTAATAATGTTAAACAACTGTTGATCTTGCTTTTAAGGCTGTTTAAGTTTAAGAAGTTTAACTGTTTGTTCACATCTTATTTAAATTTTTATTGAAGGAGTTTGATTATTAATGTTAGAAAAACAATTTAAAGTGATTGCAGATACAGGTATCCATGCAAGACCAGCTACTTTATTAGTACAAGCAGCTAGCAAATACGATTCAGATATTCAATTAGAATTCAAAGATAAAAAGGTAAATCTTAAATCAATCATGGGTGTTATGTCTTTAGGAATTGGACAAGGTGCAGATATTAAAATTATTGCTGATGGAAATGACGAGCAAGAAGCAATTAATGGATTACAAGAAACATTAAATAAAGAAGGTTTAGCAGAATAATGAGTTTCTTACAGGGAATTGCCGCATCTAGTGGAATAGCCATTGCTAAAGCTTATCGTTTGGTTGAACCAGATCTTTCATTTGAAAAGACAACTGTAGAAAATGCAGAAGCTGAAATCAACCGTTTCCAAGAAGCATTGAATAAAGCTAAAGGCGAATTAGAAGCAATTCGTGAAAAAGCTAATCAAGAGCTTGGTGCAGATAAAGCTGCTATTTTCGAAGCACATTTATTAGTATTAAGTGATCCAGAATTAATTGCACCTATTGAAGATAAAATCAAAACAGATTTAGTTAATGCTGAATTTGCTCTTAAAGAAACAACAGATATGTTTATTACAATGTTTGAATCTATGGATAATGAGTACATGAAAGAAAGAGCTGCAGACATTCGTGACGTAACTAAACGTGTTATGTCTCATCTTTTAGGTGTACATCTAGCTAATCCAAGCATGATTTCTGAAGAAGTAGTAGTGGTAGCTGAAGACTTAACTCCTTCTGATACTGCACAACTTAACCGTAAATATGTTAAAGGTTTCACAACTGATATCGGTGGTCGTACATCTCACTCTGCTATTATGGCACGTTCTTTAGAAATTCCAGCGGTTGTTGGAACGAAAAAAGCAACAGAAGAAATTAACAATGGTGATTTGGTTATTGTCGATGGATTAAAAGGTGAAATTCATGTAAATCCAACTCCAGAAGTAGTAGCAAGCTATGAAAAAGTGGCTGCTCAATATGAAGAACAAAAAGCAGAGTGGGCTAAGCTTGTAAACGAAAAAACAGTTAGCTCAGACGGAGTTCATGTAGAACTTGCTGCTAATATTGGTACACCAAATGATTTAGAGGGTGTAGTTAATAATGGTGGAGAAGCTGTTGGTTTATACAGAACAGAATTCCTTTACATGGGTAGAGATCAACTTCCAACAGAAGATGAGCAATTTGAATCGTATAAAGCTGTTTTAGAAGGCATGAAAGGAAAACCTGTAGTTGTTCGTACATTAGATATTGGTGGAGACAAAGAATTACCATATCTTGACTTACCAAAAGAAATGAACCCATTCTTAGGTTTCCGTGCTATTCGTCTATGTTTAGAAGAGCAAGATATTTTCCGTACACAACTTCGTGCATTATTACGTGCTAGCTCATATGGTAACCTAAAAATTATGTTCCCAATGATTGCTACACTAAACGAGTTCCGTTCTGCAAAAGCATTACTTGAAGAAGAGAAAGCTAATTTAACAAAAGAAGGAGTTAAAGTAGCGGATAAAATTGAATTAGGAATTATGGTAGAAATTCCTTCTACAGCAGTTCTTGCTGATCAATTTGCAAAAGAAGTAGATTTCTTCAGTATTGGAACAAATGATTTAATTCAATACACTATGGCTGCAGACCGCATGAACGAGCGCGTTTCTTACTTATACCAACCATATAACCCATCTATCTTGCGTCTAGTTAAAATGGTTATTGACGCTGCGCATAAAGAGGGTAAATGGGCAGGTATGTGTGGAGAAATGGCAGGAGATGAAACTGCGATTCCATTGTTATTAGGATTAGGTTTAGATGAGTTCTCTATGAGTGCAACATCTATCTTAAAAGCAAGATCTCAAATCTTAAAACTTTCTAAGAAAGAAATGGAAGAATTAGCAACAAATGCTTTACAAATGTCTACTACTGAAGAAGTAATGGAAGCTGTTAAAGCTGCTACAAAACTTTCATAAAAAAGGTTTAATAAATAAATAGTGGGGTATAAATGTAATAGCAAAGCTGCATGTTAATGCTGGCTTGATGCTATTCTCATTTTCCCCTTATCGACTGACTAGAGGTATTTCTAGTCAGTTTTTTTCTTCTTTAAGTATATTGTTAAAGGAGATATTTTATAACAGAGAATG
>DATMFU010000336.1:0-4719 GCA_035556015.1 Niallia sp.
TTATGAATAAGTTCTTTATAATCTGTTCCTATAAGTAGATTTCGTAGAGTGTACCAAACACTTTGTATGATATATTGGCGGGGATATTCACCATTTAATTCTTTATAAATAAAATCAATCATTTCATCTAGTTGTGGAATATTCCCCCTACTTCTAGAAGTATTTCGAATGGAAAATTTAAGTTTTTCTAGCATACACTGTAGTTTTTTTCGGAAATTATCTTCCTCTTTATCATCTGAAGTCCATTCAAATAGATAGGATGGATTTAATAGTACTTCATTTGTCTCTGTCAGTACCTTAATCATATCCATTACACGATTAACACTATACTGAACTATCTGAGTAATATTTATTTCATCTGTTTTTGAAATAGAATAGAAGGTTATATGATTATGAAGTATTCCAATTAACATGATGGAACAATCTAACAAGTATGCTTCCTTATCAGGTCCTAATATATCTATTAATCGATGGTAAATCCAATTTAATTCCTGAATTCTCCTCTTTTCCATAAATCCTTTTAACTCAACATCATTGATAAATAGTATTTCTTCAAATAAAGGAACCACTTTATATTGACTATTTGTTTTAATTAACATCTCAATTTGTTTAATAAAAATAGAAACATCTGTTTTATCCTTACCAATTAATAATTTCTTCCTCTGATTTTCTAAGTTTGCATAAATATCGTTAAAAATAGCAATTAAAAGTGTGTTTTTACTTGAAAAATAATTATAAAAGGTTCCTTTGGATATACCACTAGTCTCTATAATTTCTTGGATAGAGGTAGATTGAAATCCATTTTTAATAAATAATTCAAGTGCTTGATCCATTACATGCTTCTTTCGATTGTTCATTCTGATTCACCTTTGATAAATTTGGACTTACAGTTCAAAATTTATACTAGACTATTTAGGATATATTTACAAGATGATTAAAAGTTGCATTAACAATAGAAGGAGTGAGATTGGGGAAAGATAGGAAGAAAGTGATAAAAGCAATTTGTTTAGGGTTTCTAAACATATTTATTGCTTTATTTATACTGCAGGTTTATTATTATTTAAGCCTATAATTATGTATAAAGAGTGAACAATAATTGTTCATGAGGAGGAATTAAATTAAATGAGTTCAAGCGCAACATCGAATACAAATAGACCGCCTTATGGGATTATTATTGTCTTAATGGCCGGGGCCTTTGTAGCTATCCTAAATTCAACACTACTTAATATTGCATTACCTTCCATTAGTGCAGATTTTGATGTGAGTGCAACAATTGGTCAATGGCTAGTTACTGGCTATATGTTAGTTAATGGAATTATGATTCCAACAACAGCATTCCTTATCCAAAAATATTCAACAAGAAAACTGTTTCTTACAGCCATTACCTTATTCTCATTGGGTACACTAGTAGCAGGTATTGCACCTTCGTTTTCCATGCTATTAATAGCTCGAATGATTCAAGCTTCAGGTTCTGCAATTATGATGCCTGTTTTAATGAACTTTTTATTAACTAGCTTCCCAGTAGAAAAACGTGGCAGTGCAATGGGAATTTTCGGATTAATAATGACCTTTGCTCCTGCAATTGGTCCTACTTTATCTGGATATATTGTTGAACATTATGAATGGAGAATGCTATTCCATGTTATCTCTCCAATTGCGCTTGTAGTTTTACTAGTCGCTATCTTTACTATTAAAGATAAAAAAGAAAAAGTGGATATTAAAATTGATGTCTTATCTGTTATTTTTTCAAGTTTGGGATTCGGCGGATTACTTTATGGATTTAGTTCTGCAGGATCTAAAGGTTGGAGCAGCATCCATGTATATGGAACTCTAATTATTGGATGTGTTGCATTAGTATTATTTGTTTTACGCCAATTTAAATTACCTAAACCAATGTTAGAATTTAGAACATTTAAATACCCATTGTTTACATTATCAGCTATTATCTCGATTGTTGTTAATATCGCATTATTCTCTGCGATGTTGTTAATGCCTATGTACATTCAAACAGTTAGAGGCATTACACCATTCCATTCTGGCTTACTTCTATTACCAGGTGCCATTGTTATGGGAATTATGTCTCCTATAACAGGAAGATTATTTGATAAATTTGGAGCAAGAGTTCTCGCTCTAATCGGATTAACTTTAACAGCTGCAACTACTTATATGTTTAGCCAGTTAACGATGACAACTAGTACAACAACCATTACTATTATTTACGCTATTCGTATGTTTGGTATGTCCATGGTAATGATGCCTATAATGACTAATGGTCTAAATCAGTTACCACCAAGGCTAAATCCTCATGGAACTGCATTAAATAATACTTTATCTCAGGTGTCTGGGGCGATTGGCTCAGCACTTATGATTACTATTATGACACAACGTACAGAAGCTCATGGTAAAGAATTAGCAACAGAAGCAATGGAAAAAATGAGCAATTCTACCGTCCAGCCTAGCGCAGAAGCAATCGCTTCTATGAAAGCAGAACTTGGTATGAAAGCAATGCTTGAAGGAATCAATGATGCATTCCTTATATCTGTTGGAATTGTAGCTCTTGCATTAATTCTTGCAGCTTTTATGAAGAGAGCTATTCCACCAAAAGAACAACAACAACAAGAAACTTCCCCAGAATCGTTAAAGAAAGCGGTAGAGTAATATAGAAAAACCTATTGTAGCTATACAATAGGTTTTTCTATATTTTAAATTAAGTAAGTCCATCTATCTACAAGCAGACTTTGCTAAGAATATAATTTTATCTTCAATCAATTCACTTCTTTTATATATGTTTGTGCCTCTGTTCGTGTCTTACTTTTTATTTTTTCAAATTGTTTAAACATAATATAATAGATGAACGCACTAACTACTGCCAGTCCTGCAATAACGAAGAATGTCCATTCAAATCCAATCCATGCACTCAATGGAATAGACATGGGAGCTATCATTTTAGCAAAAGTAAATCGAAGACTTGCAGCTGCAAAATATTTTCCTCTTTGATCATCAGGTGCAATCTCCGAAATAAATCCTTGCTGTATGCCAGCAGTCATTAATTCTGCAAAACTAAATAACAACATAGCCAACATTAATCCTAAAATAAGAGATGTTTGACTAAAAACAACAACTGCCATAGCATAAACAAATGAAGCGATAATAAAAACATTTCTTTCTTTATACATGGTCATCCATCTCGTTACAACAATCGTAAATAAAGCGACCAATAATCCGTTCTCTGCAAGAAGCATTCCAAAAGCTTGTGTACTTTGAACCTCTAATGACCAATTTCCAATAGTAAATAAACTTTGCGTTTTTACTGTCTCATCCACATAAACTGGCAACAATAAATCTAGCTGCATAAAGGTTTGACCGATTAATACACCTGCAAATATAAACAATAAGAAAATGCGGTCTTTCACAATGACTTGATAATCTTTTAACTGAGATCCTAATACCTTTATCCAATTCTTTTGCTGAGCTATTGACTCTTTATAGGTTGGCGCTGTTTCTTCGATCCATATTTTTAATACAAGACTTAACACAATATTTAATATACCTGCAACAAGAAGTAACATAAAGCGATAATCTTTATAGAAGAAGCCACCAATAATTGGACCAATAACTACTGCAATATTCGTTGATGTATAAAAAATAGCGAAAACACTACTTCTATCTTTTTCTTTTACCACATCTGCTACCATTGCCTGACTAGCTGGCCAATAAATACTTCCGAATAAACTGACAATGGTAAAACAAATAAAGCTAATAATTGGAGAATCAAGTAAAGGAGAACTAGCTAATGCAAAAATCAAATACGCTACCCCTTGTGCTAGACTGGAGATAACCATCATTTTTTTTCGACCAAACTTATCTGCATAATAGCCACCTAGTAAATTGGCTACTACAGAAAAAGCCTGTGAAAGAATGATTAAGAATCCAGCTATCGATTTTCCAAAAGAATCAGTAAAATAAATAGCTAAAAACGGGAAAAACATCCAAAATGTAATATTTACGACTGATTCGCCTGCAAGGCGTATCTTTAAATTTCGATCCCAATCTCTAAGACGCATAGGCATAGTTGTTCACTCACTTTCTAATCACTTCTCCCATCATACCTTTTTCTCAGCTATTAGAAAAGACATTCTAGTAGAATATTCGTACACTATTTACCCTACTATCAACATTTGATAAATGTTCCATTATTCACCTCAACTATTCCCATTCCATTCTATTATCCTATTAATTTGCTATAGAATGAGCCCATTAAAAAAGCACTCCTTACATATAGTAAAGAATACTTTCTTAACATCACTATTTACCGAAATATGTTTGTAACCACGTTTGAGCCATCAACATATTTCCTGCTGTATTCATATGGACACCGTCTGTTGTTAATACTTGATGATTTTCTTTATTCAAATATTGTATAAAGACTTGATGGGTTGGTACTACTAGAGCATTATATAATTTTGCAATCTCATGAATAACTTGCACATATTCCTTTAACAGGATATTCCCTTTTGCATCTATACTCTCTTGAATAATAGTAGGCTCCATTATTACAATTCTAGCATTTGTTTTTTTCTTTACTTGTTCCAATAAATGTATGTATATAGTTTTGAATTCTGGTGGGTATACTTGTTCTTTCTGTGGGTTATCCAATTGTCTCCATACATCATTTATTCCAATAGAAATGGACACAACATTAGGATTAATTGCTATTAC
>DATMFU010000337.1:0-3639 GCA_035556015.1 Niallia sp.
CAACACATAAAAACAGTAAGAATGTACAAATTATATTCTATGGAGGTGATCTATTGTGAAAAACAAAAAAAAGGGAAATGGACAGGATCGTGAAGAATATGGATACGGTTTTGATCTAAGTCCAGATGATTTTGACGTCATTGGTGAAAATGAACAAGCAAAAAAGCGAAAGCAAAACAATAATCACGGTAAGCAAGACAATGATAATGGAAGACAAACAAATAAAAGTAATCATACAAATTTAAATGGTTAGTAAATTTTCCAAATGACTTTCTGTACTAAATACTTAAACTAAAAATCATAAAGGGCATCTCAATATGAGATGCCCTTTTTCGACATTAGTTCTATTTTTTCCCCTTTATTCTTAAATTGTAAAGATGGATAAATAAAGGGGAGAGGTATATGGAAATAGATGGTGTGTTCTCTGGTGGTGGTATAAAAGCTTTCGCCTTTATTGGTGCCTATCAAGTATTAGAAGAAAAAAATTATCAATTTAAACGAGTAGCGGGAACAAGTGCAGGAGCTATTGTTGCTGCATTCATTGCTGCAGGCTATACCGTTAAAGAAGTTGAAAATGTATTGGATGAATTAAATCTTAAATCCCTCTTAGACCCCCCAAAAAAGGCATTTTCACTACCATTTACTAAATGGATAAATTTGTATTTTAAATTTGGGTTATATAAAGGTGATGCATTAGAAAATTGGTTTTATCAACATTTAGCGAGTAAAGGAATCTATACTTTTGAAGACTTACCAAAGGGAAAATTAAAACTTGTAACATCGGATTTATCAAGTGGACGCATGATTGTGTTACCAGATGATTTAAGTTATTACGGTATTGACTGGAAGACATTTTCCGTTGCCCGTGCTTTAAGAATGAGTTGTGGCTTACCATTTTTCTTTGAGCCAGTTATTTTGAAAAATAAAAAGGGCGAATACCTCTTTGTAGACGGAGGGATTTTAAGTAATTTCCCAATGTGGATATTTGATAATGGAATGAAAGAACGTCCACTTTTAGGGTTGAAACTTAGTCAACCACGTGAACAACTACCTCCTCAACAATTTAAAAATGGCTTAAATTTATTTGAAGCACTGTTTACTGCAATGAGAATTGCTCATGATGAGCGATATATATCTAGGAAGCATGAGAAAAATATTATTTTTATCCCAGTTGAAGATTATTCCACTACAAAATTCGATATTGACAAAAATACGAAAGAATTACTGATTGATATTGGTAGAAAAAAGACTGAAAAATTTTTAAGTACATGGAAACCAGTTTTTTAAGTTATTGAGCATAAATGAATTGTAACTCTCAAATAATAAAATGAAAAAATCAAGGGAGGATACAATTTATGGCAAAAACAGACTTAGAAATAGCTGCAAAAATATTAGATGATAATATGGTTGGAACAATGGCAACAATCCAAGGGAATAAACCTCACTCACGTTATATGACTTTTTTTAACGATAACTTTACTTTGTATACAGTAACTAGCAGTGACACCCATAAAGTGGAGGAATTACAACAAAACCCTAATACACATATTCTAATTGGTTACGATGGAAAAGGGTTTGGTGATTCATTTTTAGAAATTGAAGGAAAGGTAGAAGTTTCACAAAATGACGGAATGAAAGAAAAAGTTTGGAATAAAGCATTGAAATTTTGGTTTGATGGTCCGGACGATCCGAAAATGGTCATTTTAAAAGTAACACCTACTCAAATGCGCTTAATGAATACAAAAGGTGAAGACCCGAAAATAATTAATTTTTAATATGCACAATCTTAATTACACACATTTTAATAGCAATGGAACAACATTCATTAAAAAGAATACATGAATAAACATAGGAGTGACATCTTTGAAGAAGATATTATTTGCATTGTTTTTATCAGTAACCCTTATTTTTGGATTAGGAGCAACGTTTAATCAAACCTTGGCTCATCAATTTAAGGAAGAGTATGAAAATCTAGACCAGGAAACTAAAGAAAAAGTCGACGAAGTTTTAAATAACTTAAAGAAAGATTTAACAGATTTAAATGTAGAACTGCCTAAACATCATGCAAAGTTTGACAAATTAGATGAAGATGCAAAACAAAAAGTAAAAGAAATTATGGAACAAATGAAAGATGGCAAGATTACAGAAGAAGAGGCAGATGCTCAATTGAAAGAGCTAGGAGTAGAATTACCTGATCATCATCGGGATGACATGCTTGCAAAATTGGATGATGAAACGAAGGAAAAAGTAAAACAAATACTAAATCAAATTAAAAATGGATCCCTTACAAAAGAGGATGCGGAAGCCAAATTAAAAGAATTGGGCGTCTCGTTCCCTAAACATCAACATGATAAAAAGGATCCATTTGCTGATCTAGATACCGATACTAAGGAAAAAGTAGATCAACTGCTAATTAAGGCTCAAAGTCAGTTAAAGGAATTAGGTTTCGATATTCCAAAAGAAAAAATACCTTACTTATTGAAGTAGCGAAGTAACGTCACTCACTGTCACGTATGGTAAATTAAAAGGATTCGATTTCTTTCATATTAAGAAAGGAATCGAATTCTTTTTTTATATTATTAACTAATAGCAATACATTCGAGTACAGAGCACCAATGCTTAGTTAGTTTTTAATAGAACTTATCTGAGATAAAAAACTATCGAGATGTTATGATTTGTATGAAAGGTGGGTTCATAATGAATCAAAAACAAAAGAGAAATAAAAGTGGTAACACTCCCATTACATATAAAAACACTGGTACAGCAGTTCTTTTTCCATTAGGTTTAAATTTATTTATGGGATTTATTTTTTCCGTCATTGCATCAGAAGCAAGTGAACTACCTTTGTTTCCTTTTATACTAGTTTTGATTGCTATACTTTTATTTGAATATGGCTTATCAATCTATTGGTGGAAAACTAGAAGAGAGCAATACGAAATATTAAATAATTATGTGTTTCTTTTAACACTTTCATCTTTTGGATGTTTTCCCCTATTAGGCTTTACCTTAGATAAAAATATTGTAGTTTTCCTCATTGAAATCCTTTTATATGTAACAATAACATTATATTTTATATGGAAACCTAATTTAAAATTGGCAATAGGAATTGTTATGGGAATCGCAGGGGTAATTGTAGGTAGTGTAGTTCTAGTCTATATTATGGGGTTACGTCCATTTGTTTCTTTAGGAACTCTAACAGAAGACAATATCATAGTTGAAGGGGTCAAAACTTTCCCGCTTGTCTTTATTTTTATGTATCTTTTAGGAATTATGTTGTCAATCCTTTCCCAAGAAGTATTAAAAACCATTAGAGGAAGTAAAGACTGAATTTGTAGTAAAGGTTGGGAGTTACTCTGCTTTTTCAAAATATGTGATATATTAATTTGTATAGTAGGTAAAAATAGTTATACAAGAATAATATTCTTGGATTGCTTTAAAAAGGGAGTAGAGTAGATGACAAAAACAATTAAGGCGCCTTTTCGTTATGACCATGTAGGAAGTTTTTTACGACCAAAAGTATTAAAAGAAGCTCGTTCAAAATTCCAAAAGAACGAAATTACATATGCTGAATTGAAAAAAGTAGAAGACGAAGAAATTATTCGTTTAATCGAAAAACAAAAAGAAATCGGTATTTTATCA
>DATMFU010000338.1:0-12175 GCA_035556015.1 Niallia sp.
GCTTATTCTCAGACCTTGTATTTGTTAAAAGATAACCCAGACTATGGCATATTTGAAGCAATTACGGAAAGTAGAAGAAGAATGAATGGATACAAGTGGAAGTATTTTTTACTTAATCTAAGTTTTATAGGTTGGGGAATTTTAGGATTATTTACATTAGGCATTGGTTATTTATGGTTAATACCTTATATCTATGCATCAAATGCTGCTTTTTATAAGAATCTAATTGCTGATAAAAAGATAATGGAACTATAAAAATGTGAAAAAACCTAGTCCTTTTGACTAGGTTTATATTGAATATTTAATTTTTTTTAAGAAATACCTAAACTTTTGTACTAGAAATCCGATATAATAAGATATCGTTATAATTACAGCTACAGAAATTAAATAAAATGTAAGGGCAAATTCATTGAAAGATGAAGACGCAAAACTATAGGGACTAAGGTGTATTAGCACGATGTCAGCCAGCTACCGATTCTTTTAAGGAGACTAGTCGGACAAATAGTCTCTTTTTTTAAGCTGTAAATAATCTTCTTATTTCAATAATTTTAACCAATATTTTTTATTTAACTTCACTCTGTGCTGATTATATTTTAAAGGAAAGAGGGAAGGAAAAATGCCATCCATATTTAACACAGATAACGAAAACAAAGCATTTATCATTACTTTAGGAGGGTATGCTGCAACAGAAAGTGCATCAAGCTTTGTAGATAACTTGAAGGCGGAAGTTGCTAAAATAAATCCTTCAAATTATTCATTAATAGTTGATTCCTATGAGTTAAGAACTTTTAAACCAGCTATTTTACCAACACTTGAAATAAGTTATGGCTTATATATGAGCCTAGGATTTAAAAAAATTCTAATGGTTAAACCAAATCGAGTTACTCCTCGCTTACAGTTAAGAAGAATAGCAAAAAAGGTTAACTTTACTGGCGAATTTATTGATGGTTTAAACACAGCATTAAATATTTCAAGACACAGTTAATAGTGATATAGAAGACTAAATCATCATTCGATGGTTTTTTATATGGGAGGATCTTAGATTCATGTCTACAAATCAAGTTTATCTAAAAGAAGTTGCTATTTATCATCCGGAGAATATACAGAATAATGAAATTCTTATAAACCATTTTAAGGAACAAGGAAAAGATATCGAAAACTTATTAGCAGCTTTAGGTCGAGAAAATCGATATATTGCAAATGACAATACGGAAACAACGTTAACAATGGCTATACAAGCCTCTAAGAGAGTATTAGAAAAGAGCAATCTATCTGGTAGTGATATCGATATGATTGTATTTGTCTCTGGAACACCTGAATATTTATGGCCGCCTAATTCAGTATCCATTCACCATGCTATAGAAGGGAAAGAAGAGGCTGTTGTTTATGATATGAATGTAGCTTGTGTAGGGATGGTAGTCGCGGTAGAACAAGTTAGCCGTAATATGTTATCCAATCCTAATGTTAACCGCGCCCTTGTAGTTGCTGCTGAACAAATGCAACGCTATTCAAAGGATGATGATCCAGTAACATATGCTAGCTTTGGGGACGGAGCATCTGCAGTCATATTGGAAAAAGCTATTATCAGTAATAACAATGGGTTTATTGATTCGGTTTATAGAGTGAATACGGACGCTATTGAGAAAATTGAATTTCCACATGGAGGACTTTCTAAAGTATATAGCGAAGAAAACTCAAGTTCTCACTATGAACAAAGAATCAAATGGGAAAATGTGAATAATGATAGGGCGTTTCTAACGACAGTTGAACTTATTGAAACATTACTTCAACGAAATAATTTATCAACAAAAGATATTAAAGCTTTCTGTTTATCTCAAATTTCTCGTAAAAACATAATTAAAATTCAAGAAGTATTTAAGGAAGATGAAAAGAAGTTTCCTGTTGTCGGAACTAAATACGGATATACAGGTTCGGCAAGCCCATTTATGGCTTTTGAAGAAGTGGTAAAGACCGGACAAGTTAAAAAAGGGGACTATGTTGTCTTTTGGTCTGTCGGCGCAGGATCTACAGCATGCGCTATGTTATATCAATACTAAGAAGTGTAGATTTAACTTTTAGGAGAGAAGAAAATGAAGAAAAATAAGAAATTATTACAAAGTCAACTATTGCAATTATGTTTATTTATTATTATCGGCGTAATATTAATTGTTAGCAGTTTAGTTACAAGTGGTGTACTACAAACGGCAATTATTTCTGTCGGAATCATTGTACTAATAGGATTATTTTTAGGATCCTCCATTAAGTTAACCAAGAAAATGAGCAATATTGTGGAACAAGTTCAACATTTAGAAGATGGAGACTTTACGAAAATTACAGATATAAAAGGCAATAATGAATTTGAACAAATTACTGATTCCTTAAATAAATCTGCTACTAAAATGAAAGTACTATTCACTGAATTAAAGAATGGGATCGTAAGTGTAGACGATAATTCAGATGAATTATCTGCTACTATGACAGAACTTATTTACATCATGGAAGAAGTAAAGCAAACGACAATCGAAATGGCACAAGGTGCTGGTGAGCTAAGTGCGGCTACTCAGGAAATAAGCTCGTCTACGGAAGAAATTGAGAGTTCTATTTCTGAGCTTGCAATAAATGCTCAAGAAGGAAAAGAATTAGCAGAAGGCATTAAAGAAAGAGCTACAGATGTTAAAACAAAGTCAACAAAAGCTTCTAATTCTGCTATTCAGATATATTCTGAAAAAGAGGATAAAATTACGCAGGCAATTGAACAAGCTAAAGTAGTAGAACAAATTAAAGGATTAGCAAATGATATTGGTGGAATAGCAGAACAAACAAATTTATTAGCCTTAAATGCTTCCATTGAAGCAGCACGTGCTGGTGAACATGGAAAAGGTTTCTCTGTTGTTGCAGAGGAAGTAAGAAAACTAGCTGAACAATCAGCTAACTCTGTTACAAATATTCATCAATTTACTAATCAAGTACAAGAGGCAGTCAATAATTTAACAACAAATGCATATGATCTTTTATCTTTCTTAGATGGTCAAGTGAAACAAGATTACTTAAAAATGATTGAAATAGGTAATCAATATGAAAAAGATGCAGAGTTCATTAAAAAGATGTCAGATGATAATGCGTTATCTACAAAAGCAATGGCTGATTCTATATCTGAAGTTAATATGTCTTTACAAAATGTTACAGCAACAAGCCAACAGTCCTTATCAGGAACAGACGAGATTAAAGAGAACTTATCTGAAGTTTACTTAGCTATTAAAGAAACAGCTGAAATGGTAGAGGATCAACATAAGTTAACATCGAATATTAAACAAAAGATAAGTAATTTACAATTATAAAAAATATATAGTGATTTTTGTGAGGAAGAGCCTGTTTTCAGGCTCTTTTGCTGTAATAAGCTATATATATATGTAGTAATGACATAATTAAAGGAAGAAAAAAATAAAATGGAGAAAGTATATTGACATGAATAAATTGAAATGTTATATTTATCTCGTATTAAAGATATTTTATTCCAAGATATCAAAGTAAATGGACTTATTTATTTTTTTGCTATTTATCTCAAATTCAAGATAAATTATTAATTAAAATTAGGGGGAAGTTAAAAATGACAAAATGGACAGTAGATCAATCACACTCAGCAGTAGGATTTGAAGTGAAACATATGATGGTATCAAAAGTAAAAGGACAATTTAATAATTATACAGCTTTAGTGGAAGCAACAGATTTAGTTGACTTAACAACTGCTTCAATCGAATTCAAATTTGATGTTGCTAGTATTGATACTCGTAGTGAAGATCGTGATAACCATTTAAAATCTGCAGACTTTTTCGATATTGAAAAATATCCGTCCATAGATTTTAAATCAACAAACATTACGAATGACGGAGAAGATTTCAAAGTTACAGGCGATTTAACAATTAAAGATGTAACAAAATCAGTAACATTCGATGTTGAATTTGGTGGAAAAGGTAAAAATCCTTGGGGTGTTGAAGTTTATGGTTTCGAAGCAGAAGCTAAAATTAACCGAGAAGATTTTGGTCTTACATGGAATGCTGCATTAGAAACTGGTGGCGTTTTAGTTGGAAAAGATATTAAGATTAAAGTGGAATTAGAAGTAAATCCAGAAGCATAATCATATTTTTACAGAAATGATCTAAATCAAGATTATATAATTTGATTAAAGTAACTAGAAAAAACTTCAAGTTAAAATTTATAACTTGAAGTTTTTTTATGCTAATTTTTAATACTAATAAATTAAATAAATTTATTAGAGTCTAATATTAATAATGAATCATTTATTTAATCAAATCTAATTAGTAAAAAATAATTTAACTATTTATACGGTTTAATAAAAAATGATAATCAGAATTCAAAGCAATCAATAATGTGGTAATGAAGAATAATATTTATATTTAAATTTAAAATTTTTTGTTTTGTCTCACTATCTTAAGAATACTTAATAATGAGACGAGATTATTAAGATTTTAAATTGCTTAGTATAATATATATTATGTAAACTAGATAAAAATTACGTTAGTAAGGGTGTTATTCCCTAAGGTTATTTCGTTTAAAAATAATTATTAAGCATTTTTATTCTATTGGCATATTGAATTTATTAATAGCTGTTCTTAGATTTTTATTTTTAATATGACTATATATCGTAGTTGTTTCTTATAGAAGAATGTCCTAATCGTGTAATGGTAACTCATCCTTTTTTGAACTACCATGCCCCGTTACTTTAATAAAAAAAGGATTGGCAAAGCAATCCTTATAAAACTCTAGCTCCTATTAGTTTAAGAGGTTTATTTTATATAACCCGTTATTAATTGCTCAGTTGTTAGTATTGTGGCAAATTCATCGTGCAATGTAGCTAAAGAAATATTATGTATAGTTGCTGCATCATAATATGTATCATTTTGATCCTTCATACCAAAGGCAGCTGTTGCATCTGAAATCAGGTATGTATCAAAACCTAAATTCCCACTCATTCTTGTAGTTGTTGATACACAATGAGGTGTAGTTAAGCCGGTTATTACAACTGTTGTTATTTCATTTATTTTTAATATCTCTTCTAAATTTGTTCCAATAAAACTACTATTTACTTTCTTTGTTATAATTACTTCTTCATCAATTGGTTCAACAATTTCTTTTATAGCAAAACCCTCATTCTTCGGATAAAATACAGAATTTGGATTAGTAGAAGTGTGTTGTATGAAAATTACTAACCAACCTTTTTCTCTCCATAAATGTAGTATCTTACTAATATTTTCTTCTGCATTTAGATTATTTCGTTCCCCCCATTTCTTGTCATTGAATGCTTTTTGTACATCAACTATAATTAAAGCTTCTTTCTTTTCCATGATAACTCCTCCACCAATTCGAATATTCTGTCTATTAATACATTAAATCTAAATATAACTATTTGTACAATTGTTATTGTTGTTAAATTAGCCTTCTCCGTTTAGTTTAAGAATCCAATAAAAAAGTGCATTAATCCTTCTGGATTAATGCACACTTTAGTTTAAGTAGAAGTAGAATCTTTCAAAATCTCTTCTGCTCGTAAACATCACTTCAATTAGGATGTAATCCAAATTTTATTAGAGACTTTTATTTAAGTAATTAAAATTGCCATACTTAAGTAAAACCTTATTTTTATGCAATAGGAGTACCGTTGGGTTTTCAGTATCAGGCTTTAAAATAAAGTTTTTAAACCACTCGGTGTTGCCATATACTACGCTGGACGGAATGGTTGCAGGAGTCGAATTCCTTCCTCAATAGACCCCTCCATCAGTATTTAAATCCTTTATTAATTGAACAGCTTCATCAACACTTGATACACCATAAATTTCAACATTCGCTTTTAATTCTTTTTGTATGCCTATTGCTTCCCTAACATTTTCATTTGGAATAATTAGTAATGGAATACCAGACTTTTCCGTAATTTGTATCTTTTCTTTAATAACTCCAACTTCCAAAACAGCACCATTTTTATTAATTGCTCCTGTTACAGCAATGGGTAATTTATTTGTAAGATCGCCTTCTTTAATTCGACCACTTAATGCTAGACTAAGTCCTGAACTATCTCCCCCAATATCAGGATGATTAAAGAAAGTTTTAAGCCAATCATCTTCACGGCCTAAGTATTGAGCTACATTCTCCATCGTCTCTTCTGGTGAATGTTCATTTCGAAGATGTAGCCACTCTAGTATTTGTCTATTCTTAATACCGTATATAGTTTTGTTATTCACTTCAATAACAGATAGCACATCTACATTTTGTTTAGTTAAAAGTTTCTTAACAGCCTGCTTACTTTTTTCATTTTCTATGTTTAATTGATTTACACCTATTGAATAGATACCAGACCCTTGTAATGCTTCATGAGGTTCCAAATATGTATAAGCGAGGTGTGATGGAGCTGTATAGTATCCTATTAGTGGCATCTCGTAACAAAGTAATAAAAGGAATATACAAGTTGCAATGGCAATTTTCCTCTTAGTAACACGTTTTTTTCTAAACACTACAAACATAATTAGGAAAATAATAAAACTAATAAACAATATAAATAGAAATAGAAATTCATCCATGATGTCTTGAAGATATAGATATAGAAATAGAATATAATAAAGAATGGAAAATACACTAATCACAATTCTAGATTTATTCATTTGAAAACCAGCCCCCCTTTATTTAGCAGCATTAATCCCCTACTGATGGGTTTTACATACGATTGAGGCTAACATAGGTTTCGGTTTTGGGGAAATTTAACAATTTGAATATAAAGGAGACCTCGTTTTACTTACTAGATGTGTTATTACTCGTATTCAAAAAAGTCATTAATCATACTAAATCAATGCCCTATCTATAATTATTTTAGTAATAACCAGCTTTCAAAAAGTTACTGTAGCATTAATCTTGAATTTTGCTTTATTAGTCATTGTTAAATCAATATCATATTGACTATCACTGCCAGTAGGGACTAGTTGAGTTGAAAATTTTTTCATTACTGTTGTATTCTTTGTTTCGATTCGAAATCAAGCTAAGTACTTAGGTTGCATTCCTACACTTTGTCTAGGTATCTACCTTACTTGATGAAGATGTTAAAGAAATAAAGAGTAATTAAAAAATTCATATGGTAATTTACGTACAATCTAAAAAAATGCGAATCCATCACGACAAAACATTTTAGGTTTTTATCAAAATATGAACAATAGTTAAATCTATTAAACACTTAACTTTATGATTAGTTAAATATTTTTATTAAAATTAGTCAGATCATTCCTATATATAAATTGCGTAATTACTATTAAATAAGTATTATTGTAATTACAATTACACCTTAGGAGGTCATGCAAATGCCAGTGTATAAATACTATGCAGTAATTGAAAAAGAAAAACTTGATGATTCAGGAGCTTATATTGTTAGCTTTCCAGATATAGAAAATGTCTTTACTGATGGTGAGACATTGATAGAAGCTAATACTAATGCAGAAGATGTTCTAGGACTTGTATTGACAGACATGGAGGATAGTGGGGATTATATTCCTGTTTCTAGCAAAGCTAAGGACATTAAGTTACTAGAGGGAGCAAGTTTAGTATTAATAGAAGTAGATACGGAAAAATATAGAGAGACTGTTTGATACAGTCTCCTTTCATACTCTTAAGTAAACCACGTTACTATTTTATTCTGTCATATACTCGTTAACTAATTCATAACATCTTTCTTTGGTTGATTCGTAAGAAGATATATAAAAAGCAACCCATTCATGCGTTTTTCCAGCATATTTTTCTCTCTCTTTTTCCGTCTTTGCTTCTTTCTGTTCTATCCATTTAATTTGTGCCGTCTTTAAACGCTCCATTGTCTCAGAAGGTAATTCTTTTTTTAGTAAATCATAAATCCTATTTAATGCAATGTCATACTTTTCATAAGAGACTCCATAGTAGTTTTTCATCGCGTTAGTTGTACCTGTATCTGAATACTTCTTATCTGGTAAGGAATCAAGTTCTTTTTGGATGTTATCTAATCTTTCTATAAACGCTTTTCTACTTCCCTCTATCTCGGTTGGAAAGGCATTAAGTTCTTGTTCGATATAATCAAAAACCTCTTTTCTCTTTTTATCCCATTCTTCAGGATTATCTTTATTTATATCAGGAATCAAATTTTCCGAAGTTTCTTTGGATGTATTACTATTTATGCTGATAGTATCTTCTTCCTCTAAGCTACTATTTGTAATTGCTACTTCCTCCTGATTATTATAGCTATCGTCAATAGCTGAATCATTAAGTGAAGTATTATTAGTATCCTCTGTACTATCTAATACATTTTGCGGTTCAGACTTAGTATTGTTTGTATTATTCATAGAAGATTTGCTACAAGCTGACAATCCTACTAAAAAAATAACGAATAAGATTGTCAGGGTAATTTTACTTTTCATTATCTTCCAACTCCCATTTTTTCATATATTACTCTATTTCCTGTATTACCTATCTTCTAACAGTTGATCAATCATTAGATCTAATGTATTCAATAATTCTGTTCTTTTTTCTTCCCCCTCTTCTTTTTTAATTTTATTTGTTACTTCTGCAATTTCTTTTAACTGATCTTTTATAGCTGTATCATCCTCTAACGCTGCGTAATGTTTAGCATATAAATTAGCACCATTTCCTATATTTCTTTCGTAAGCTTCACGATTACCATATGGTTTAAAGGATTCAGCATGTATGCTTTCTTTTACGCTTTTTAACCAGGTTTCTAAATTTTCATATTCTAAATTTTTAATTATATTATTTCTTTCGTCGATTATCCCTTTCGCTTCCGCAATCACCACTAATTGGTTAGCAACATAGTCTAAATCAGACATGATATTTATTCTTTTTTCGTCAGTATCTACTTCTTGTAGACTTTCCCCAAGTTTACCTATTTCTTGCAATTTTTTTAGTATGGCTTCTTCTTTTTGTATAGAGGCAAATCGATAAGCGTTATCTTTAGCAAAATCCCCAACTTCCTTTGCGGAATCTTCTATTGGAGATGAACTCATATTATTCTCTTGTAGCATAACTTTTAATTCATATAAAAAACTTGCTAAATTCGAAGAATTGTTATTTTTTTGCTCTTCATTTTTACTAGTAGTTTTATCATCCTCTTCCTCTTGATTGTTAATCAAAGCCAGATCATTTTGCGGATTTTCTTTATTTTCTATTTGCTTATATACAAAGCTACCAATAAAAAGAGTAAAACAAGCAATAGCAGCAATTGATAGTACGGGTGCAATAGAAAAACGTTTTTTTGAGACTTTGTGATGAATAACCGTTTGATATAGTCTATCTTTGTCAGCACTACTCATTTTCCCATGTTTTAGAATGGTACTATTCAAACTCTTTCTTACATACTTCAAATTATCACTCATTGCCATAACCCCTTTCTACATTCTTTTGAAGCATTTGTTTACCTCGTCTTAACCTAGTTTTAATAGTATCAATATTCAAATTTGTTAAAGTTTGTATTTCTTTCATTTTTAACTCTTCATAATAAAACAATATAATGATTTCTCGATACTTAGTCGGCAGGGCTAATACCTTTTCGGATAATTCTATGTCATCAAGTTTATTTATTACTTGTTCTTCCGTAGAAAGTTGATCCATTGTTTCCATCTTTTCTTTCATAAAATCTGTAGGGATAAATGATCGATACCATTTACTTTTCAAATAATCGATACATTTATTTCGAGTAATCTTATAAAGCCACGTCTTATATGTACTATCTCCTCTAAAACTCTCCATTTTTTCATAACACTTTATAAATACATCTTGTGTAATATCTTCGGCAGCTGACCAGTTTTTCACGTATGTAAAAGCTAACATTTTAATACTCTCTGCATAGAGATCAATAAGTTCTCTTAATATATCTTCACGCCGCTTAGGATGGAATTCCTCTTCGCTTACTATCATGTCGCAATAAAACATCTCCTTCCAGTTAGTTTATCTATTGACGACTCAAAACAAGACAATGTTTCATATTCTCCTATAATATTAATCACAAATACAAACTAATGTCGGCCTCATACCATAAATATTATCCAATCTTACAATTGGTACATCATTATCCAACATAATAACTGTTACTTTCGTATAATAACTTCAACAAAAAAAAAGCATTAATCTTTCTTAGATCAATGCCCCCTCAATAATCATTTAGTATTAACTAGACTACAATTAAGGAATCTTTTTTTAGTATACATTAGCACAGGAAGAAATTAACTATTTATATAAAATTCATTTTCCTTGTTTATACCCAAAATAGTCCCTGAATCTAAAGAAATATCTATTGGAAATACTTTTGATTTCTTATCAGAAAATAGCCACTTCCTATTAGGTTCAGCTAATAACAAGTATACTTTTGATTTGTTATCACTCATAAAAGACAATGAATCAGAAGTGATCTCTGAATCGTTACGGTCTACAATCTTATTCTTTTTCAAGAGATTTGCAACTGACATTTTATCATGTACAACTAAACTCATTTCTGAGAGTTTTTGTATGCTCTCTAAAGAAAATGGTATATCACTTGGAGGATTATCTTCTAAACTAGCAATAAATTCAATAATATTCCCTGCTGGGTCTTCAAAATAAAATGATTTTGCAACAGAGAAAGTAAATGCTATTTCATCTGCACCATTTTCAGTTAAAAGATTCGTTTTACTCATAACCCATTTCTTTGCTTCTAAAAATTGATTAGAAGGAATGTCACAGGCAAAATGGTAGTAAGGCTCTCCTACAACATCTTGATCATTAAATTCAATAGAACTTCTTCCTAATTGTATTTGGAAACTATTTGGCTTCTCATTCTCTATTGAAAAACCTAAAATATGTTTATAAAAGTGTTTCGTATCTTCTAGTTTATGAGTTTTCAATTTGGTGGTTAGGATGTCCATAATAAATCTCCTTACTTATTTTATAGTAATAAAAAGGTATCCTATTATTAATAGATAGGTAATTTCATACCGTAATAAACTTCATTATTTACTCTAGCTTTGAGTCCACCCCCTGTTTAAAATGGTGTACTCCATCTAATGAAAAAATTTCATAATATTAAGATACTTACAAATATAGTATACTTAGGAATAATTATAGAATCGAAATAAAGTGAAAAAATCATAGTATTTTGATTAAATACTGTCACGATTCTCCTCTGTGTGAATTTCACATGAGTTTATTTTTAGTATTGTAATAGTATTATGAAAGCACGTACTAAGTTAATAATATTTATCTTTTACAGGGGGAACTTATGAAAACTCATTATTATTTAGGTTGGTTTCATGCCTTTTTTCCAGTGAAACTGGTCAATGTGTTACAGGAAGATATAACGGATAGAAAATCGATTGTTATGATTAGCTCAAACCCCTCTATCTATGAAGAGGTTGGTGCTACTGAACGTATGTGGTTAGATCAGGCTGGTATAGTGTTTGATGAATATCATGTCATTAATTATAGCGTACAAAAGGAAAAGTCCCAATTCTTACTTCGAAATGCCTCTGTTATTTTCTTGTTGGGTGGAAATACTGTTAATCAAAATGGTTTTTTAAGAGAGTATGAATTGTCCGAAACTATAATAAATAGTAGAGCTGTTGTGATAGGAGCAAGTGCTGGTGCCATTAACATGTCCGTTAAATGGTTATGCTCAAAAAACTTTGGATATAACGTTGAATCAAGTACCATTTACGATGGAATCGGTCTTGATGATTTTGCAGTTCTTTCACATTTTGATCTTGAAAATAACCTACCCATGGTAAAAAACGAACTTTCTGCCTTATCGGAAGAAATTAATATTTATGCGTCCAATAAAGATTGTGCTGTACGTATAAAAGGAGACTTAATTGATATTTTAGGCAATGTATATTTGATTTCTCATTCAAAGATTCAAAAATTAGATGAGACGCTATAGGTATTTTACATGGTTATCGTTTATTGAAGACTAGTGAAAGTGTGTTTTTAATCAACTATTTTCAAAAATCACTTTTATATAATAAATGGGTCAAATCGAGTAGGAGGGAGTGATTAACTCCCGACCTCTCACACCACCGTACGTACGGTTCCGTATACGGCGGTTCAATTAAGATGAATAACGCAAAGTTTGGTAACGAACTTGCAGACTTTTCAACCCTTGGCTTTCCCAGTA
>DATMFU010000339.1:0-11924 GCA_035556015.1 Niallia sp.
TGGTAAAGTAGCAGTTGCGCATGTTGTTCTTAACCGATTAGATCATGAAGAATTTCCAGATACAGTGAAGGAAGTTATTTACGAGAAAAATGCTTTTGAGCCTGTACAAAATGGTTCTATTAATCAATCTGCTGACGAAGAATCCCATGAAGCGGTAGAGGAAGCATTAGAAAATAAAGGATCGAATAAGAATAAAAATCTACTTTATTTTTACAATCCAGATACAGCAACAAGTGACTGGATTTTGACACGTAAAGTGGTTAAAAAGATAGGTAATCATGCCTTTTCTATTTAATAAAAATGTACAGTTCACATTAGAACTGTACATTTTTTTGATGGAAAGGAAAATGATTGTGAATACTTGTATAACATGTATGACTAACTAGTAAGTTAATCCTTTTCCACCTAGTGTATTTAATGTACATATTCTTTCCATGCCAGTGATGATAGGTTTTGCTTGTCGAATTAGTGTTTGAGTGGTTTCAAGAGATAAGGAAGCTTGATGTGCTTGTTCGTTGTTCCAAACTTCATATACAAATACAGCATTCGGTTCATTTTCGGAGATACTAATTTGATAGTTCTCACAATCCTCCAGATCCTTCATTGAATCTGCAGCTTTAAGTAAAATATCCACCATTTGTGTTTGTTTGCCCTCTAAGACCGTGAATTTTCCCAATAAGCCGTATTTACTCATCTATATTCCATCTCCTTTGTTTATTCCATAAAGTTAGATTCCACGAGCTTAGGAAAAACTCCTTTGCTATATGCATATTTTACCTAATATGTTCCTATATTTTTCAATGTTCACAAATTCGCCATAAGATTATTGCTAAAATGTGAAGTTTATCACAAACTTATGTTCAAAAGTTCAAATAATGATATTATGTAAGTGTAGTAAGAAACAAACAAGATCTTGTGAAAAGTTGAACAAAATAAAAATTTTAATAAAACGAAGGAGCTGGAGTAAAATGTTAGATTTATTAAGAAAAAATAATATTGTAGCAGGTGTTTTAGCAATCATCCGTGTTTATCTTGGTTATCAATTTCTTCATGCAGGATTTGAAAAAATAACAGGTGGAACTTTTGACGCAAGTGGATTCTTACAAGGAGCTATTGCCCAAAGTACTGGTGATCATCCAGCAGTGCAAGGCTGGTGGGCAGCATTTCTTGAACATGTAGCATTGCCAAATGCTGGTCTGTTCACTTTCTTAGTACAATGGGGAGAATTATTAGTAGGTATTGCATTAATCCTTGGGTTATTCACAAACTTCGCAACACTTATGGGTATGGTAATGAACTTCGCATTCTTGTTCAGTGGTACAGTAAGCACAAATGCACAAATGATTCTATTAGCAACATTCGTACTTGTAGCAGGAGCAAACGCTGGTAAAATTGGTTTAGACAGATACGCAATCCCATTTATCAAAAACTATATCGCTACTAGAAAAAATAAAGATGAAATCAATAAAAATAAACATAATAACAAAAAAGGTACAGCAGTTGCATAATAAAATAGACGAGGAGCCAGACAATGAATATGTCTGGTTCTTTTTTATTTGGATAAATAAGTTGTTAGCAATATCTCCTATACGTAATATAGTTTCATCGTATAAAATAGTAGACAATGAATACAGCGTGAAATTAGCTTATTATAAAGAAAGTTATTTAATTACGGAGAAGGGGATTGTATTGTGATTGGAACAATATTTAACTGTATTACCATTCTTGTAGGAAGTACGATAGGTAGTTTTCTTAAAAAAGGAATAAAAGAGCAATATCAAGAAATATTGATGCAGGCGATGGGGCTTGCTGCAACAGCACTTGGTATTCATTCCATTGTAAAGTATATGCCAGACAGCAAATATCCAGTATTATTTATCGTCAGCCTAGCACTTGGTGGGTTGATAGGGGAGATGATAGATATTGAAAAGGGTTTTCAAAAATTAGTAGCGAAAATTTCAAAGGGAAACTTAGCTGAAGGATTATCCACGGCAATTTTACTTTTCTGTGCTGGAACCTTATCTATATTGGGTCCAATCGAAAGTGCTCTGAGAGGGAATCATACGTATCTTTTTACAAATGCCATATTAGACGGAGTGACATCCATTGTATTAGCTTCTACTTTTGGTTTCGGAATTGCTCTTTCTGCAATTGTGCTATTTTTATGGCAAGGATTTTTTTATGCAACAGCAGGCATACTCGCTAACTTTTTAACAAATGATTTATTAACGGAAATATCTATTATTGGTGGTGTACTGATACTTAGTTCTGGTTTAAGTATTCTTGGTATTAAAAAATTTAAAACATTAAATTTATTACCAGCTTTATTAGTTCCAGTCTTATGGTTCTTAGTGGTTTAAGTTTGTCCATTAATTCCAAATTATCCGATTAAATCTTTGTATAAAGGGTAATATACCTCTAGAAACTACTATGGGAGGTAATAGAATTGTCTACTATGATTAAACCAGAAGAGATGGAAAAATTAAGAGAATTAATTAAAGATATTGATACGGCTATGCTAACAACTGTATCTGAAGAAGGGCTTGTTTCCCGCCCGATGAAAACACAAGAAGTAGAGTTTGATGGTGATTTATGGTTTTTTACAAAAAAAGAGACCGAGAAATATGAGGAAATAAAAAATGAGCAAGATGTAAATGTTGCTTACGCAGGTAAATCTTATGTATCCGTACGAGGAAAAGCAGAAATTGTAGAAGATATTAATAAGAAAAAGGAATTGTGGAGCAAGGCATATGAGAAGATTATGCAAACATCCTATGATGATCCTAATCTTGTTTTGATAAAAATTAAAGCTGATGCAGCTGAATATTGGGATACTGGTAGCATAAAAAAAAATATCGCATTCTTTTATAAACGCATGACAGGTCAAAGTGCTAAATCAGTCGATACAAATGAAACACTTGAATTAAATTAATAGATGTAGAAAAGGTTGTCTAAATTAGACAACTTTTTTTTGTATATTTTTAATGTTTTGTTAAGACATTGAAAATATATTTATCCAGATTTGCTTTTATGTAAATGATTGGTAAATTCACGTTTTAGCTAAATTTTTTATGTTTTAATAATGGTGTAATTGAATAAAGGAGGGATGAAGTTTGAAAGCAGTTGAATGCATTGATATTTCAAAATCATATGATAAGCAAAAGTCAGTCCTTGATCAAATTAGTTTTTCTATCGAAGAAGGTGAATTTTATGTTTTAGTTGGTCCATCAGGTTCTGGAAAAAGTACATTACTTCGCATGATTGCAGGTTTGGAAGAAATTTCTAGTGGGATGTTGAGAATGAATGATAAGGTGGTTAATCATCTGCCTCCAAAAGATAGAAAGTTATCAATGGTTTTTCAAAATTATGCTTTATATCCCCATTTAACCGTTGAACAAAATATCCTTTTTGGTTTACGTGCCAAAAAAGTAGACAAGAAGGAACAACAAAAAAGACTATTGGAAACTGCTGAAATGATGGGATTAACGGACTTGTTAAAGCGGAAGCCTAAACATTTATCAGGTGGACAAAGACAACGCGTCGCACTTGCAAGATCTGTTGTAAGTAGATCCCCTATTTGTCTAATGGATGAACCTTTATCCAATCTAGATGCAAAGCTTCGTGCTCATATGAGAGTAGAAATAAGACGATTACAAAGGAAACTTGGGCTAACCATGATTTATGTGACCCATGACCAGATTGAAGCTATGACGATGGGAGACCGAATTATGGTATTAAATGATGGGAAGATTCAACAAATTGGAGAACCAATTACTTTATATAATGAGCCGGCAAACTTATTTGTTGCTTCCTTTATCGGATCACCCAAAATTAATTTAAGTAAAGTCAATCTTTTGGATCAGAAAATTATATTAGAATGTGGTCTGGAGCTAGCTTTAGAAAAAGGGGATTTATTACCGTTACTTACATATAAAAATGTCACAATGGGTATTCGTGCGGAGCATATATTGCCTGGAACACATGAGAATACTACACATTTGTTGGAGGTAGTTAATGTAGAACAATTAGGAAATGAAACCTTGCTAACATTTGAAGTGGGCAAAGAACTATGGACTGCAAAATGGCTTGGTCAATGGAAAGTGAAAGCAGGAGAATATGTACCAGTTAGCATTTCTACAAAAAATATTAGTTTTTTTGATACCGATACAGGAGTGTTAATCAAGCCGTGTATGCCAACCACTGAACAAGAGGTAGTTTTGATATGAATGAAATAGCATATCAACCTGAATTTCAAACCTCGGTCAATTTTACGAAAGAGAAAAAGAAACAGCGTATTAGTAATCTGATTAAAGGGATTCTCTTTCTATTGCCTTCTATTTTGTTGTTTGGTGTCTTTCTATTTTATCCGATGGGGAAGACTATTTATTTAAGTTTTTTCCTTACAGATAACAGAGGTGACCCGACTGTATTTGTTGGTTTGGAAAATTACGTAAAGATTTTTCAGTCATCTAATTTTTTGCAGAGCCTAAAGTCTACATTGTTATTTGCTTTATTTACGGTACCAGGAACAATACTAGTCAGCTTAGTTCTAGCTATACTTGCAAATGAAAAGTTAAGAGGAATTGGTGTTTTTCGGACCATTTTTTCTTCCACTATGGGAATATCCGTTGCCGCAGCTTCTGTGTTTTGGATGTTTCTTTTCCATCCTACGATTGGATGGCTAAACAGAATAGTTGAAGCCATGGGGTTTGAAGCAGTTGGATGGTTAACCGATCCTGATTGGGCGTTATTGTCTGTATCCATTTCTACTATTTGGATGAATATAGGTTTTACCTTCTTAATTCTTTTGGGAGGCTTACAGTCTATTGACTCTTACTTATATGAAAGTGCAGATATTGATGGTGCAGGGTATTTTTACAAATTGAGACGAATTACCATTCCAATGTTGTCACCTACGTTATTCTTTGTACTAACTGTTACATTGATAAATGCATTTCAAACATTTGGCCAAGTAGATATGTTAACAAGGGGTGGTCCACAAAATGAAACAAACTTAATCGTTTATTCCATTTATCAGGAAGCATTTATGAACTATCAATTTGGAACAGCGAGTGCTCAAGCGATTATTCTTTTTATTATTATTCTTCTATTAACGCTTGTGCAATTTAAACTGGGCGAAAGGAAGGTTCATTATCAGTGACACTTTCTATTTCTAAAAAAATCATCTTTTATGTACTACTAATTATATTTTCTTTATTGGTTTTCTCACCAGCTCTTATTGCTTTGCTGATGAGTTTTATGTCATCCCAGGATATTATGACAGGTAAAATTATTCCAACAGAATTTTCCTTTGATAATTATGCTAAAGTGTTCGATCGGTTTCCTTTATTTCAGTATTTAATTAATAGTTTTATCGTGTCCATTGTAATTATGATTGGTCAGCTCCTACTTGCTAGTTTAGCAGCATATGCTTTTGTTTTCTTGGAGTTTAAAGGAAGGGATTTTATCTTTTTTGTTTTTATCGCTACTATGATGGTCCCTTTTGAGGCTTCAATTATTCCGAATTTTCATACTATACGTCATTTGAATTGGTTAGATCATTATAATGGGTTAACTATTCCATTTTTTGCTACAGCGTTTGGTACTTTTCTATTGAGACAAAATTTCAAACAAATACCAACTGAGTTAAAGGAAGCAAGTCAAATTGCTGGGATAGGGGAGTTTAAATATTATTTAACAGTAGTACTTCCAATGGCTAAAACTAGTTTAATAACGCTTGGTGTATATGGATTTGTCACATCCTGGAATATGTATTTGTGGCCATTACTTGCTACTACTAATGATAGTGTGAGAACTGTACAAATAGGATTGAGGCAATTGCAGTCACAAGAACAGCTCAATGAATGGGGTGTTATTATGGCTGGTGCAATTATCGTTGTGGTGCCTACTTTAATTCTATTATTTTTAGGACAAAGTAAGCTTCAGAAAGGCTTAACAGAAGGAGCAATTAAATAAAAAATAAACTGGATTTTAGGGAGAGTTGAAGATGAGAAAAAGAAAATATTTACTTGGTGCTTTTATGTTATTGCTAGCATTATTCATAGTTGGGTGTAGTAATAAGTCAAATGGAAATGAAGGAGAAGAAAACAATGGGACACAAACGGTAACCTTTTGGCACTCAATGGGAGGAGCAGCTCAGGAAGCTTTAAACAGTATTGTGGAAGAGTATAATCAATCGCAAGATAAAGTAACCGTAAATGCAGAATTTCAAGGCACATATGATGAAGCATTGACGAAATTTCATAGTGTGGCAGGGACTGATAGTGCTCCAACTATGATGCAAGTTTTTGAAATTGGTACAAAGTCTATGGTTAATAGTGGGTTTATCGAGCCTATCCAAACATTTGTAGACGAAGATAACTATGACATGAGCGGTTTAGAAGAAAATATTATCAACTATTATAAGATTGATGATACCTTTTATTCTATGCCTTTCAACTCTTCAACTCCAGTGATGTACTATAACAAAGATGCATTTAAAGCAGCTGGACTAGATCCAGAAATAGCTCCTACTACTTACAAGGAAGTAATTGATGTAAGCAAAAAAATTACAGAGGCAAACCCCAAAATGAAAGGATTTGCTCTTCAAGCATATGGTTGGTTATATGAACAGTTATTAGCGAACCAAGGTGCGCTATTAATGAACAATGATAATGGTAGAACAGATACACCAACAGAAGTCGGCTTTACAGATGAGCAAGGGAAGTCTGTATTTAATTGGGTAAAGCAAATGATTGATGACGAGACATTCGCGAATTACGGAACAAATGGTGACAATATGGTTGCAGGATTTTTAGCTGGGGATGTAGCGATGTTTATGCAATCATCTGCAAGTGCTAGAGATGTTATTGATAATGCTCCTTTTGAAGTGGGAGTTGCATTCATTCCATATCCGGAATCTATTGAAAGACAAGGGGTTGTTATTGGTGGAGCAAGTCTTTGGATGATAAAGGATAAGAGTGAAGCGGAACAAAAAGCCGCTTGGGATTTTATGAAGTATTTGCAAACTCCAGAAATTCAAGCAAAATGGCATGTTGGAACAGGATATTTCGCAGTGAACCCAGCAGCATATGAAAAACAAGAAGTAAAAGATGCTTATGAAAAGATGCCTCAATTGCAAGTGACTGTAGAGCAATTACAATCAACGAAATCATCTTATGCAACACAAGGTGCTTTAATGGATATGATTCCAGAAGCACGTCGCATCAGTGAAACAGCTCTTGAAACGGTTTATAACGGTGGAGATATAGATAAAGCGTATAAAGATATGGTTAAACAAATGAACGAAGCAATTGAAACAGCTAATAAGGCAAGGAAGTAAAAATAGTTGTTGGGGGTCAGTCCCTCATCGCTTTAAAGCAGTGAGGGACTGACCCCAAAACAAACAAAGGAGGATTTATCATGAATCAAACGAAGATCTATGGACATAGAGGAGCAAAGGGGACTTATCCAGAAAATACGATTTTAAGCTTTAAGGAAGCTATTCTTCAAGGTGTTGATGGGATAGAACTAGATGTTCATATGACACTTGATGGGGAAATAGTTGTGATTCATGATGAATCTTTAAATCGTACTACCGATGGTTCTGGCTTTGTAAAAGACCGTACATTAGATGAGATTAAAAGATTTAGTGCTGGTCGTAACTTTACTACCTTTCCAAATTTTAAGGAGAGCTGGGTTCAGGAAACAGTGCCAACATTAAAAGAGGTACTCCAATTATTAGCGCCATTTGATATAGAGTTAAATATTGAATTAAAAACATATATATTCCCGTATAAAGGGATAGAAGAAAAGACGCTTGCTCTTGTAAGTGAATATGGAAATAGTCGTAAAGTTATCTATTCTTCTTTTCATTTGCCAACTTTACTCCGATTGAAGCAATTAGATTCGTCAGTAAATATTGCTTGGCTTCTACATGATAAGTTTTCCCATCTATCTGATTATATTAATTCTTTAAATTTAGAAGCTCTGCATCTTCACAAGGATTATGTACTTACGTATGAGGATAGTTTACATGACATTCATCCATTTATACGAGCATGGACAGTGAACAATCAAGTGGAAATAAACAAATTGTTAGATATGCAAGTAGAGGCGATAATAACAGACTACCCATCTTTAGCGATTGCCAATAGAGATAAAAGGATTGCTCCTGTTGAATAAGCGAAAGATAACTTTACAGTTAATAGGCTGTGTAGTTACCGTTCTTTTATTTGCGTGCAATGATTCTGTTATTAACCCTTCTTTAATGGATGAGCCAAGAATTATTGCACATCGTGGTGCGAATGAATGGTATAACGAAAGTACTATTCCTGCTTATAAAATGGCTGCAGAAGATGGAGTAGATTCTCTTGAAATGGACTTGCGAATGACAAAGGATGGAGAACTTGTTGTTATGCATGATGAAACCTTAAATCGAACTACAAATGGGAGAGGGAAGGTTTCTGATTATACATTAGCTGAGTTAAAAAAATTAAAAACGATTGAGTGTAGGGAAGAAAAAATAATTTTTGAAGGTATTCCAACTTTAAAGGAAATTTTAGAGACCTTTCAAGATAAAGAAAAGTATTACATTGAAACAAGATTAGTAGATGAAAAATTGTTGATGGAAGAAAAACTTATTTCCTTATTAAATGAATATAAATTGATAGAAAAGCAATTAGTGACAATCCAATCCTTTTCAGAAAAAAGTTTGATGAAAATAAAAAGATTAGCTCCTCATGTGGAATTAGCACTGCTATTTAGAAAAGGATCTTTTTCATTAACGAAAGCAGAAACAGCAGACTTTCCGATTATAGGAATAGAATCATCTGATGTGACACATAAAATTGTGGAGACACTGCATAACCAAGGAAAAGAAGTGCATGTTTTCTTTTATGATAAGAAAACACAGAAAGCTGAGCAAGAAAGAGTAAAAAAATTTGGAGTGGATGGGTATTTTACCGATTATATTCATTTTACAAAGAAGATATTAGCCATATAAAAGGGACTGCCAATTGGCAATCCCTTTTACCGTAAGCTTTCAAATGTTTCTATACAAAGATTCTTAAATAAAGAATGTGGTAATGATGCAAAACGATCATAAGCAATTTTAGCATGTTCAAATGCTTTTTCCTTGTTATGTAATTCTTTATAACAAAGTGCGATAAACGTATCTTTAATATAAACAAGAGCTAAGTCAATGGGATGAACAAATTCCTTAGGGACATAAATGGTCTGCAATATTTCTAGTGCATGATCATAGTCCTTTGTATAATATAAGACTTTTCCTTTTAAAAGCATGTTTAAATTGTCGCCTGCTATTTTTTTCGTGCTTTCATCAATGGTTAAATACCGATCAATAAGAGGCATTGCCTCTTGATACTGTTTATTTACATGAAGTAAGTATTCCACATAGAGAATATCACAAAGTTCTATTATGGCTTTATCCTCGACAAAATCACCATACTGCCTTAATTTTTTTAAGTAGTAATGAAATTTTTCTTCCTCCTTTACCATTAGGGCTACTGCTGCTGAAAGTTTATAAATATCGTCGGTTTTATAATAAAGTTTTTCTTCTTTGGAATATGTTAATGCTCTTTCTACTGCTTCAGATGTTGCTTCTATATCGCCAATTGCTGAGTAGATGGCAGCAGCGTGGTAGTCTAAATTGACTTTCGTCATAGGGTCTATTTTTATAAAATGGGATTCTAGGTGACTACGCTCGGCTAAATAACAGTGTAAAGCTTCTGTGAAACGGTGCTCCACATAGTAGGTGATTCCTTTAAAGAGACCAATGTCCGCCCGATTAGAAGCTAGGTTTAACAAATCAAAAATCTGTGCAGCTTTATCGCAATACTTCTTCCATTCCTCATTATCTACACAAAATAAGCTTTTGCTATATATCTCCAATAACCGTCCGGATTCATAACTTTCATTTAAATTAGGAATGAGTGGTTCAATTAACGCAATTAATTTTTCACTTATTTCAACTGTCTCCTTTGCATGTTTGAAATAGATGCGAGTATTATCAAAAATTTGTTCTGCTTCCTCTAACACTTTTCGTATTTCTACAGCACTTATATTCTCTAAAAGCTCCGAAACTTCTACTCCTAATCTTGTCGCTATATATTCTAAGCTTTCCATGGAAGGTCGGGCTTTATTATTTTCAATTTGGCTAAGCATTCCCTTTGTCAATTGATCACCGGCTAATGCTTCTAGGGTCATTTTCTTTAACTTTCGTATTGCGCGAATTCTTTCTCCAAGCATGTTTAAACACTCCTTCTAAGGTTAGTTTAATTATATTAAACTTTCTCTTGAAAAGGAAGTTTTTGTATGATAAGCTTTGTTTAATTAAATTAAACTTTTGGAAAAGGAAGGGATATCTTTGGAGGAGAAGTTATTAGAAAAAAGAGCGATATACCATTTGTGGACATTTGTTGTTAGTAAACTAATTGCAACAGCAGGAGCGCAAATTTATGCTTTTGCAGTTAGTTTATATATTTTACATGTTACTGGTTCAGCTATGAGTTTTGCGGTGAATATTTTGTGTAACGTTTTGCCTCGTACATTAGTCGCACCATTTGCTGGATTAATTATTGATAGATATCCTCGTAAAATAATTGCCATCACTGCGCAATTGATTACCACTTTGTCCATTGGAGGATTATTAGTCTATAGCATGACGATAGGACTATCTTTATCCGCCATTTATATAACATCCTGTGTATTATCAATTACCTCTATGTTTGCAAGTAATGCCTTTACTTCTTCCTTAACTGGCTTAGTGGATGAAGCACGCATCCAAAAAGCATCTTCTATGAATCAAATTGCTGTTTCTATTGCACAAATTGCAAGTCCTGCTATTGGTGGGATATTATTTGGCCTCGTTTCCATGCCTGTATTTTTAACCATTTATGTTATTGCATCATTGATAGCAGTTTTACTTGATTCCACAATGAAATTCGCACTTTTTGAGAAGAAATCAATGAAACCTGTTCAGAAAGAAACAGTATGGGAGAGTTTAAAAGGTGGAATGATGTATGTAAAGTACCAACCATTACTGATGGCTATTATTAGTGTTAGTTTAATTGTTAATTTTATATTTACTGCTTTTAATGTTGGTTTTCCATTAATTGTGAATACAAAATTACAGATGTCCTCTATTCATTTTGGAATAGTAGAGGCAGCTTTCGCTATTGGAACATTATTGCTATCTATTTATCTTTCTTTTGGAAAGGAATTTAAGCAGCCGTTAGCTGTAAGTAGAAATGGAATTGTGACATTAGGATTTTTAGTTATAGCTTCTGCCGTTCCTCTTCTTCTATCTTTTTCATCTATGTTTGTGTTTGTTTATTATTTTGTCCTTATGTTTATATTCGGATCTGTTAATATTTTGGTGAATATTCCAATCATGGTCCTATTACAAAAGAAAATTGATAATGAATATAAAGGGAGAGTGTTCACTATAATAGAAACCTTTGCTATGGGAATGACGCCGATAGGAACATTATTGTTTGGGGCTTTATATGAATACTTTCCAGCAAGTTGGATCCTACTAATAGCTGGATTATTACTAATTGTTTCTGTCTTATATTATACAAGAGCCTCTATTATGGAAAAGGCAAATGAATCCAACGAGACGGCAGCTGTTGAAAAGCAACATGCTCTTTCTCATTCGTAAAATAGCATAAGAGTAGGAAACCGCTTTCGAATATCGTATGATAATGGTATAAGGTATAAGGGGGCGGTTCTTTATGAAGGAAATTTTTATAAAAGGAATGACATATGGGTGGAATTCGAAAAGAGGAGACTATCGTACACCTGAAGCAGTGGATTCATTAATAAAATTAAAAGAGACCGGTGCAGAGTGGATTGCATTATCCTTCTATACTTTCCAAGAGACATATTCTTCTACAGAAATT
>DATMFU010000340.1:0-4902 GCA_035556015.1 Niallia sp.
AATAAATAAGCTTTCAAATGAGTCACCTGGGAGTATAGCTGTTTTCAAAACGGTAGGTAAATTTATCTTACTAACAATAGGCCGTAAACTAACCTTAGCTTTTATCAACTAACTTAACACTCCTTTTAATGTTTTCTCTTATAAGAATATGATTGGAACTGTTCTATTAGTATCAATACTATTTTGTAAAGTGCGGTAATTTGATTGAGAGACGTAATCGAGAAGCTTCTTTCATAGAAGTTATTTAGTGTTGGTTAAGCCTGCTATTTTCTTCTCTCAGCACTCAAGATTCTCCCAATGTTCATAACTATTTGTGACTTCCCAAAATTGAAATTAAGAAAAAATAATAATTAATTCACAAAAAATAGTGATATTATTTTATGAATTGGAAAAGAATATGACTTGTGAAAGGAGTGAATGCAAATGTCTATGAAAAACTGGTTAACGGGATGGGTCGTTTTGTTTGCGATGGTTATCGGTGTGATAACTTCAGGGTCACTCGGTGTTTTGGCCGAATCTGACGTGGTAAGACAGCAAGCCATGGAGGTTCAGTTGAACGATGATTACTTTAATCCAGAAACCATCACTATCCCGAGTGGAAAGACGATAACATTGATATTGAAAAATGAAGGTCAGAAAGAGCATACCTTCACAGTAGAAAAACTCGGTATTGACGCTGAAGTCCAGCCTGGAAAAGAAAAAACCATTACCGTGAAACCACAAAACCCAGGTACATATGAACTGATATGTAGGTATCATTTTAATAGTGGAATGGTAGGGAAAGTGATAGTCAAATAACAAGCAGGGTCAATTAAAAGTAATCGCTTTCATTTTTTACTTTCCCGAAATCATTTGATAGGTTATAATAAATATCTACAAAAATATTAAATGATATGTAAGTAACAAGCAATTACACCCTTAATATTTAACTAAAAAGAAAAACTCTCTTAAGGCATTAGGGGAGTTTTTCTTTTTTATGTATACTTATATAAGGGGAAATTCACCATAATAAAAGGGCGAACTCACTTTTCAATTCTAACTAATGTTTTTTCCGGCATGTCAATATCATCAATGTCAAAGTAATGGATGTTTAACGTTAATTTCCTCTCTTGTTCTTCAGCTTCTTCCCCTATCCAACAACTATACAACTCAAAAAAGTCTCCTGACTTAAGATAGCGGTCCATCAATTTGCATAGCGCAATCAGTTTCTCTTTTGATTCTTTACGCCTGCTCTTATTCATATATTCCGTAATTTCAATTCCCCAGTCGCTTGCAACTTCATAAACATAAAGGGTAGTAAATTGATGTTTCTTTATGTTCAATCGATTTCTTTCATCTGAAAAGCAGCTCCCAATAGTAACTAAATCATCTAATTCATTATTAATAGGTAATTCTACGTTCGAACCTATATAAGTAGCTAAACTCATTTGTATTCACTCCGTTCCTCATCTAAATAACCGATTAAATTTTGTGAAACTAACCTAGTTTGTTAACATCCTAAGAAATACATTCTGTTATCAAAAAGGTTTTTCACTAAACTTTATTACAAATAATCGAGTTTTATTCAAGGTTCACTATTATTCTGCTTAATGAGTAGGCTACGAAATGTTTATATACCTGTAAATGGGGGATTTACCATATAAGAACATTGATACTTAATTGGAAGGAGAATGAAAAATGAACAATAATACTGACACCGTTGAAAATAAAGTAGAGGATAAACTAAATGAAATGAGTCAAGAGAAGAAAGACAACATCCTTTCTAGTTTTAACGAATTTAAAAGTTACTTAGGAGATAAAGTCACAAAAGGTGAGAAACTAGGGTTAAATGATAATCAATTAGCTCTAGCAGCTAAAAAAATAGCTGACTATCTCGCAACCCATGAGGAGCCACAAAATGAAGAGCAATACTTGTTACATGAGTTATGGAAAGTTGGAAACGAGGAAGAACAACATCATCTTGCTCATATGCTTGTTAAATTAGTCAAAGAATAATCTACATCAAGTATAGATTGCTTTTTGCCATTATTTATTAGGGGTTCAAGTGCATTCAATCAACATAGCAAATAGCCACTTGCGTAAAACAAGTGGCTATTTATAATGGTTATGTGTCAGGTAATATCGTTGCAAAAGTAAGAATAAGCCGAAATCGAAATATGTTATGGGAAAACCCTTCTATTGTCCACTTAATAAAAATGCATAACTACAGAAAAGAAATAAAGGTCGGTTATTTTCTTCTCTTTTTATTCATTTTCTTTAGAATCTTCTTGATAATGCTCATTTAAGTATGGGTTCTCTGTCGTAGCAAAATTAACAGATTGAAGGCTAGTTTCAGGATCCATTCCATAATAGCCTTTTAGTTCCGCATTTTCTAGCTCGCCACTTCTAAGTTTTGGTTCTTTTTTCTCTTTCATGCTGCACCTCTTTTTTCTTATAAATAAAGCTTACAGAAATATGGTATCAGTTATTGGGTTCTATTTGGAGATGGAAGAAAAGAATGTAAAAAACTACATTCTTTCTTTCCGACTTTTTATTTTTCTTCTAAATCAAGGACTGGAACCATACGGTCTTCATCATGTGTTCCTCTCGCATGAACGGTAGCCATACTTGATGTTTCATCTACACTTTTAATCCAAATAGGAACTCCGTGGTAATGAACATCAATTTCCTTGGGGGAAGAAAGAATTTGTTTAGCTCGATTTATTTCCATGTTATCACCTCATTTTTTAGTATGTCCTTGTGATGCATCAATTAAAAGATAAAGCTATATTTCCTCAACAATAACTTGACTACATTCTATAACTCACTTCGTCAAAAATGAATCTATCCTTTAACCTTACAAAAATCGAACATCAATGGGTTTGCTTAACCTCATTTTATTCTTTAATTCGAATACGTATAAATACGAAAAATGAGCACATACTGTACCTAATCAGATTCCTCCTTTTGCTGACGAATCGTTTCTCCTTTAACATGTTAAGTTTACAAAAAACATCTGTCTTCACAGGTGTTTTTTTATTTTGAGAAAATACATTAATTTGTATACAAACTAAGTTTTATTTTACTTCTAGCAGGGGAATAAAATAGTAAATTAAATCGGAGAGGATGAGGGATTTATGATAGAGATGGAGGTAAAGAACCTTCAAAGGTCAGAACCTAAATTTAGAAAGGCTGAATCAGAATACTTAAATAAGGCAATCGAAGAATATTTCGTTCGTCGTACATACCATAATGCACCAGTAGTTGATGCACTTCGATATGTACTAACGATTGATAATAAAAGGGAACGTTTAGAAAGTGCCGTTGAACTTTTTGGAGATAATATCAAAGAAGTAAATAACCAAGATATTATAAACTATTTAAATCAATGTAGATGTTATAAGGAAATAAGAGATATAGTCTAGATTTGATGCTATCTTATGAAAAAATGTATTGTTCATAAATAACCAAAAGGGGATTGGAGATATGAACTATAAACAAAAGGATTATTATATTAGCGCAAAAGAAAATGAATATTATAAAGTACTAAATGTAGTCGATTATATGTTAGAGGAAGCAAAAAGCAACAATAAATATCCTATATGGGGTGAAAAGCTAAAAACTGAGTTAAAAGAAAGTGCTGGCAACAATCTTACTCCATGGCATTTTAATACAATAATATCCGTACTTTTAGATTACGTACCTGATGAAGTAAAGAATAAACCTAATGCTAAGTCACTCTAAGCGGGTGGCTTTTTATGATGTGCATAATATGTAAGTTAAAACATGTGGTGAATAGCAAAAAGAAAGGTGGAATAGTAATATGAATGATACTGAGATTGTGGGTTTGAGTCAATAATTCGGAGGCATTCTCTCAAAAATAAGTGCAAGGACTTAATTACATGGTGTCCATAAAATTATACTTAAATGATTCTTGCGTGAAAGGAAATTTACTGTTATATTAAATGCAATTAAATATTTTCTTATTTCAATATTTTTTGAAGTGAGGATAGAGGCGCAAAGATCATAAGTATACAATTTGAGGAGAATGAGATCCAATGACAATTGTGGAAAGGGGTATTTGCCGAAGCTGAAAGAATCTCATGTTCTTGAAGCTGGTTCTGCTGTTGAATAAATACAGAACTGTCATATGGGAAACTGTATGGAGGGCTATCTTACGCACGGAAACTATTTTTGATAAATATTGTTTCTACTGCAGCAACGAATCCCTCGTTGCTGCTTTTTTGCGTTTCTTATGAATGGCCCTAACCCCTCTAATTTTAAAAATTTTATAAAGGGTGTGTAGTTATGAATTTTGGCCAAGTATTAACAGCAATGGTTACCCCGTTTGATCAGAATGGCGAAATTGATTTTAACGCGACGAAAACGTTAGTTGAGCATTTAATTACAAATGGCACAGATGGCTTAGTTGTAGCTGGTACAACTGGAGAGTCTCCAACATTAACCACAGAAGAAAAAATTGAATTATTCAAATGTGTTGTAGAAGCTGCTGCGGGAAGAGTCCACGTCATCGCTGGAACTGGCTCAAACAACACGCAAGCTTCGATGAGCTTAACGAAACTTGCAGAGGAAACAGGAGTCGATGGTATTATGCTCGTTGCTCCCTACTATAATAAGCCGTCTCAGGAAGGGTTGTACCAGCACTTTAAAACGATTGCCCAGTCAACCTCTTTACCAGTTATGCTTTACAATATCCCAGGGCGAAGCGTAGTTAACATTTCTGTTGAAACAATTGTTCGTCTATCAGAGATTCCTAATGTTGTATCAATTAAGGAAGCAAGTGGAAACTTGGATGCCATGGCAGAGATTATTAGCAAAACACCTAGCGACTTTACACTATACAGCGGCGATGATGGGTTAACAATACCAGTATTAGCAATTGGCGGGGCAGGAGTTATTTCA
>DATMFU010000341.1:0-3022 GCA_035556015.1 Niallia sp.
CTTTTCAACAATTACATTGAGTATTAAAATATTGGGATTGGTCAGCAAAAAATTAGAGTTAGCTGTTCTTTTGACTATTGTAGTTATTATTTTCATTAGAAAATGGTCGAAGAAGTAGATATAACTAGTTATAAAATTTAATCGGAGAGTGAAAAACAATGGGGATAAGAAAAGCAAAGCTAGATGATTGGAAACAAATTTCTTCGTTATTAAACCAGTTAGACTATCCGAATACCGAAAAATTTATCAAAGATAAACTAGAAACACTCCTTTTGGACAATAATGAGGAGTTAGTAGTGTATGAAGAAAATCAAGAGGTTATTGCTTTCATCTCCATTCATTTTATTCCTCAGATAGCTGTTAAAGGGGATTTCGCAAGGATCAGTTATTTTGCAGTAGATTCTTCGATTAGAAGTAAGGGAATCGGAAGAATGCTAGAAGAATACTGTACAGAGTTAGCCGCTAAGAGAAAATGCGATAGAATAGAAGTCCATTGTCATTCAAGGAGAACAGACGCACATAGATTCTATGAGCGCCAAGGATTTACTGAATCTCCTAAATATTTTATTAAGTTGTTGTCTCAATAGCAGTGATCTAGTGTTTCCTTTAATGGTAGGAGGAAACACTTTTTTTAAAAAAAATCATCATGTGGAGGAAGAATGATTTCTTCGTCGATTCAATAAGGAGATATAATAGGCTATTCTCTCTATTCCTTGTTCAATTTGATCTTCTTTTACTTGTGAAATACTTAACCTGATTATGTTTTCCTTTTCATATTCTGGTAAGAACATAGAAATAGCATTAAGAACATAAATATGTTCCTTATTTAGCAGCTCTATTAGTCGCTTTGCTTTCACATTCTCTGGTAAACGAATGGCTAAATAGAAACCAGAAGTTGGTTTGGAAAAATACGTATAGTCAGGGAGGAACTTTTCACATGCTTCCAGGAGAATTTGCATTTTATTTTGATATACCTTTTTTATAAGTTTTAGATGGCTAGTAAACATGCCACTTTTTAAATAAACTTCAAGTGCTCCTTGAGAAAGGGCGGAACTATTAAATTCAGATATAAATTTATACCGTAAAAAATCATGAATCATTACGGAAGGAAGAACAATGGTCGCAATTCGGAGTCCTGGTAGAAAAACTTTAGAAAAGCTTTTCAGGTAAATTACTCTTCCGGAGGGGTCAAAAGAAAATAAAGGATCTGATTTTGTGTTAGGATCTAAATCTCCTAAAAAGTCATCTTCCACTATGTATACATCATATTTTTCCGCTAACTCCACGATTTTTTTCTTCTCTTTATTGCTATAACAATGTCCAAGTGGATTGTGAAATCTTGGGATTATGTAGAAAAATTTAATATCATTATTCTTGAAAATATGTTCTAATTGATCAAAATCAATACCATCCATGGATAATTCTATCCCGAACGTTTTCGCTTGATGTATGTTGACAGACTCAATGAATCCAAAATAGGTAGGTTGTTCAATGAGGATATTGTATTTTCCATTAGGAAAGGGCATGGAAATTAATAGATTTATAGCCTGTTGGGAGCCTGAAACAACAACTAGTCTTTCAGGTTGTGTGAACACCTGTAAATTCTGCAAATATTTTACTAACTGTAGCCTTAAGGAATAAAGCCCTTGTTGGTCATACGAGTAAGTGAAGAGTTCTTCTTTATATTGTTCAATGGCTTTATTCATACAATGTTGAAATTCAATATAAGGCAAGACATGTTTATCTGGACCAGCTGACAAGAAATCAATCACCTTATTTTCATTTTTTGCATGTTGATAGTCATTTACAATATAGAAGCCACTTTTAGGAACAGGGTATATGATATGTTCTTTTTCTAATTCAAGATATGCTTTCATGACAGTATTTTTGCTACAGGAATATTCCTCAGATAGCTGGCGAACAGAAGGGATTTTACTACCTGCAACAAGGGATCCATTTTCTAAACGAAGCTTAATTTCATCCATGATTCTAAGATATTTGGAGCTCATGTATTCATCCTCCTACATCTGTACCCGTACAGGTGTGTATAAAAATCGTTTAACTTCCATTGTGTGCCGCTTATTATTTTGATTATAACAGAATTATTTTTTTAAAATAAAAAATAATCAGATTAAAATTAATGAGAAGATAGGGGTAGCGCAAATTGGAAAGAGAAACGAGAGAGAAGTTAGGATTATTTCTAGGATTAGTAGGAGTCATTTGTTTTAGCTTGACGCTTCCTTCCACAAGGATTGCAGTAGAGTATTTCGGAACGACAATAGTTGGTTTAGGCAGAACGGTTGTTGCTGCGATTGTAGTAGCGGTAGTATTAATGATTCGAAAAGAAAAAATACCCTCTTGGCGCCAATTCAAAAGTATAGTTATTGTAGCAATTGGGGCCGTTTTAGGATTTCCACTCCTTACTTCTTGGGCAATGGAATCCTTACCAGTATCACATGGTGCCGTGGAAGTTGCACTTTTACCATTGGCAACAGCCGGATTTGCGATGTTTAGGGCAGGTGAAAGACCGTCTCTCAAATTTTGGATATCAAGTTTAATCGGATCTTTCGCTGTTATTATATATGCACTTCAACTTGGATTTGGTCAACTACAATATGCAGACATTGCTTTACTAGCAGCTGTTGTAATTCTAGGACTTAGCTATGCTGAAGGTGGGAAATTAGCTGGAGAAATAGGTAGCTGGCAAGTAATTGCTTGGGCGATTATTATCGGTGCACCATTTTTTATCATTCCAGTAGGGTTACAATTTTCAACGGAAATGCTCCAAGCCCCCCTTCAAGCATGGGTTAGTTTCCTTTATTTATCCATTGTTAGTCAATTTCTTGCATATGTAGCTTGGTATAGCGGAATGTCTATGGGGGGAATAGCAAGAGTAAGCCAAATTCAATACTTGCAACCATTTTTTATGATTGTTTTTGCAACACTATTTCTAAATGAATCAATCACCATCTTTACTATTGCTGTAGCAGTGATTGTTGTCATTTCTGTAATATTAGGAAAA
>DATMFU010000342.1:0-7041 GCA_035556015.1 Niallia sp.
AAATATGCAAAAGATCAATATATAGAATATGAGAAAAATGCGAACTATTATCTTGGAAATGTTGAATTAGATAAGCTATTTGTAAAAATCATGCCTGCAGCAAATCTAGTTGCACAATTACAGACAGGTGAAATTCATATGAATGCAGCCGCTGGAATTGGAAAAGTAGCTGTACAAGATTTTGATACGGTAAAAGGCTTTGATAATGTGACCACATCCACAGAAAAACAATATGGTTATCAAAATATAAGTTTTAATACAGAAACAATAACGGATCAGAAAGTGAGACAGGCAATTGCTTATGCAATTGACCGTCAAAAAATTGTGGATCAATTACTAAAAGGTGAGGGAGAAATAATAGATGGTCCATATACATCTATTAATCCTTATTTGGATTCAGAATTAGAAACATATACGTATGATCCGGAAAAAGCAAAACAATTATTAAAAGAAGCTGGCTGGGACTTTAATAAAACAATTGAATTTGTTGTACCAATAGGCAATAAAGTACGTGAACAATCTGCAGATATTATCGCAGAAAATTTAAAAGCAGTGGGGCTTAAATTAAATACTACTACGTATGATTTTCCAACGATTATGTCGAAAGCAAAAGCTGGAGATTATGATTTAATGTTAATTGGTTTCACAAACACAATTGATCCAGATTTAACAACTATTTATGGATCAAATGGATCAAGTAACTATACAAATTACAATAATCCAGAAGTGGATAAATTATTAACACAAGGAAAGCAAGAACCAGATATGGAAAAACGCAAAGAAATCTATAATCAACTTCAAGCTATCTGGAGTGAAGAGTTACCAGTATTTACACTATATTCTGATTACGACTTTGCAGCAGTTTCTAAAGAAGTAGAAGTTGGAGGAGCAAAAGTATTTGGTACTCATAATGCCCTATATGAATGGTCTTTAACAGGTTCCAATTAATTAAGATTATCTAATAGAAGGTAGGTTCGTACTTTTAAAAGGTACGAACCTACCTTTTAGTTTGTGACTTCATTTATTTCAACTTATCTAGGTTTTCTTTTTTGATAGGTTCTTTTTCATCTGCCATTTCCATGCTATAAGCTAATCTGTTGGTTGGAATTCCCTTTTGAGTAACTTGATTTTCTGTTACAGAATGACGGACTATCCGGTGAACTAACACTTCTCCAAGTGTAATAATAGCCGCGGAAATAATACTTCCCCATGCAATCTGGTTATAGCTTTGAAAAAGCACGTTACCAAAGAGCCAAACAAACCCGTAAACAAGGAAAAAGTCCATTACAAGTGCATTTCTATTTCCGATTAGTGGAAGTAAAATTCTGTCCCCAATAAAATAAGAGATGAGAGCAATGGTCAAACTAAAAGAGACGATGTCAGTCCAGCTCGCATCAAAAAATAAATCAAAACCAATTGTAAAAGCAACTAGACAAGTGATAAATTTTAAAGTAATAGCCTTCATTTAATTTTACACCTCCTTGCTCTATTTTTATCTATTTTAAGGAAAGTATTCATTGGATTAGTAGAGATTTAGGGTTGTTCTGTTGGGGGATCTTTATTTAAAAAAGAGTAGAAGTAGATAATCGAGAGGCAAGAAAGAAAGAGATACACTAGGATCTCTTTCTTGCCTTGTTAAATAAAAATTTCTGGGTTGTATTTTTGGAAGTACTTTAAAAGTGATGATAAATCTTTTTGCATTTCCATACAAAGTTGTTGTCCAACAGGGACAGGAGCAATCATTTTGTTACAAATAGTGCAAATTTCTTTTTCTTTAAATTGGTGTTTAATACTAAAAGGAAAAGGGTTTTTCCTATTACCAATGAAAAATTGGAAGTTTTGGTTGTTAATCGAAAATGTGATTTCATATCCGTCAAAGATACTTGATTGTCTATAATTTATTAGTTCAATAGGCCATTTCTTAGTAGTTTGCATAATAAACTCCTTCGAATAATGTATAGTCATTTATAATAAATAAACTATATCATTATTTGGTAGCGCATTCAAATAATGATACTATCAAGAAGTGATACCTCCATAAATATTTATTTTAGTAGGAGAGGGGTGTAAGAAGGGGGGAGGGCAAAGGTACAAATTTGAGTGTGAAAAAGAATTTTTCCATTTACATATAAGTTGTTTAACAAAAAAAGAGTTATAAATGAAGATACACTTATAACTCGTTTATGGAGAATTATTGCAGAACATTCGGAACGAAAAAATATTGGGCTATTTCGTTACTGTTATTCTACCATTATTTGTTTTTAGCTTAATCTTGTTTTCACCATTGCCAACTACAGCACTACCAGTATATTTATCTAAAATGTTAATATGTCCGTTATCTACACTAACATCAAAAGATGTGTTGATTGGATCTTTTTCTGTTACAATCTCAATACTCCCGTTATCTGTTTCAAGCTGTATGTTTCTATCTAAATCAGCTGTCTTAAGGTTAACCCTTCCATTGCTGGTAATTCCTTTTAGTGTTCCGTCCACATTCTCCAGTGATATTTCTCCATTATCAGAAGATACTTCTGTGGTAACACTCTGAATGTTAGTAAGTGTGATGCGGCCGTTATTCGACTGAACTTGCATCTCATCAATAATTGCATCACTAATAGAGACGCGACCATTGTCAGTCTTTAATTGTAAAGACTTATAATGTTTTTCAGGGAGATAGACCTTTAATGTTGGATTGGAATCCATGTTAAAAGAGAACAATCTTATTTGTTGTTTCTCACCAACTTCAATTGATAGTGTATCTTCCTTTACTTTTGCTTCAAATTTTAGCTCTTTCTTTTCTCTCTTGTTTCCACTGAATTCTAATTTAATTTCGTTAGTAGTGAAGGGAATAACTTCGATTTTTGCATTATCCGTCTCTAAGTGAATCGAACTAACTTTAGCGCTACTAATTGTTTTTTCTTCTGAGAAAGAGGCACTCTTTTCTAGTGGTTGAAAGGTTACAAAACTACCAATTAAACCAATAATGATTAATAATCCTGCGATCCATGATATTCTTTTCTTATTCATTATTTTAATCCACCTTTCACAAGGGATATGTTAAATTTTAGATATCGAATCATTCCTTTTATGAAACCTTTCGTTACATAAATCATTCCTAAACATAGGAATATGCCAATACCGCAAAGTGTAATAGAAATAAATAATTCAAATAAGTTAAAGAGCTCAATATGGATGACTGCATCAACAACAACTAATAGCGGGGAAAGAGTAAAGGAAATCCCGACTACCCAAAAAGATAATAAGATAGAAAATAAGGCAATAAATGGGCCGAGTACAATGACGAGATTAAAGAAAGATAATCCAATCGTTGCCCATATAGCACGCATAATATTTCCAGGTGTCTCTTTTTTCTCTGTCTTTTCTATCTTTTCAAGGGGATAAGTTGCTAAGATTTCTTTTGCGATTTGTTCAGGGGAACCAAGAGAGGCTGAAATTTCCTCTTCTGTTTTTCCTTCTTCATAACCAAAAGCGAAATGCTCTTCATAATCTTTTAATATTTCCTGAGCTTCTTTTTTATCTATTTTCTGAAGACAAAAGGCTAATTGTTTCAAAAATTGATTTTTATTCACCACTAACACCTTCCTTTATTAACTCGTTCACGCCATTCGTAAATTCATTCCATTCTACTAAAAGATCTTGTAGATATTTTTTTCCTTTTTCTGTTAACTGATAATATTTTCTTGATGGACCTTCCGTCGATTCTTGCAGATAAGTAGTAAAGTATTCCTCTTTGGTCAACCGTCTTAAAAGTGGATATACAGAACCTTCGGAAATTTCTATTTGGTGAGATATAGCTTGCACTAGCTCATATCCATAACAATCCTTCTTATCTAATAATGCAAGGACACAGAGCTCTAACACACCTTTTTTAAATTGGACATTCACATAATCACCCTTTAAATAGTATTAAGTACTAATTAATGAACAGTACTGAATAATAACTTATTGACTACAATATAACATCAGCTATTATTTATTGCAAGGTACTGTATTATATTTTTGGAATTTAATTGGTTTCGGTGTTTACATAAAAAATAAGCAAGAGAATTAGTCTCTTGCTTATTTGAGAATTTAACCTTATCCTCTCGGAAATCCAGGAACATATTGTTTTGGAATATTTGTTTCTTTTCTAAGTTGTGTTGCTGCTTCTAAAGTCCAATATGGATTACGAAGCATGCCTCTTCCGACTGCAACTAAATCCGCTTCCTCATTTCCAATTACGGAGTTTGCAAGTTCTGGAACATCTAATCTACCTACTGCGATTACTGGTACCTGTAGTTCTTCTTTAAATGCACGAGCTAATGGAACTTGGTAACCGACATGTGTACCAGGTCTACCTGCTGCAGCTATTGGTCCTTCACCACCTGCACTAATATGAAAAATATCTACTCCGGCTTCTTGATATTTTTTAGAGAATGTCAAACTTTCTTCAATATCATACCCGCCTTCAACATATTCCTTTCCAGAAACACGCATTATTAACGGCATATTTTCGGGGATTACACTTTTAACTGCTTTAATGATGTCTACACCAAATTTTGTACGGTCTTCTCCGTATTCATCGTTTCTTTTATTTGTATAGGCAGAGTGGAATTGATGAATTAAATAACCGTGTGCTCCGTGTAACTCGATTGTATCAACACCAGCTTTAACAGCACGAGCAGCAGCATTCTTGAATTTTTCTACCATGTCTTGAATTTCCGTTACTTGTAACTCTCTAGGAGTTTTGGATTGATTATCAAAGGGAATAGGAGATGGCGCAACAGGTTGAGCCGCATCTTCTGCCTTTCTTCCTGCGTGAGCAATTTGAATTCCTACCTTTGCACCGTATTGATGACAGGCATCTACGATTCTTTTTAATGGTGCGATTTGCTCATCTGACCATAACCCTAAATCATAATCAGTTATACGACCGTCAGGCTCTACATCTGTCATTTCAATGATAATTAAACCTGCACCACCGATTGCTCTACTAACATAATGGAAATAATGCCAATCTGTTGCAATTCCGTCTTTTTTATCTACTGAATATTGACACATTGGAGGCATTACTACGCGATTTTTAAGCTCTAATTCTTTATATGAAAAAGGACTAAATAAATCTTTCATTTCCTATCCCTCATTCCTTATTAATTTCGAATGTTAACAAATTAACATCAGTCTACGTAATATTCAACTAATTTGCTTGTCGAATATTACTAATAATGCCAAGAAACTGGAGAAAATGATGTCTGAAGTAAACTCAGATTTTTATTGTTAGCTAGCTTGTCACGGGATTATTTTAATGTTACTTTTTATAACCTATATAATGAAGTGTTACTAATTTTTATCAAAGATTCTTTATTGTTCGACTATTACTAATGTAACAATTTGTTAATTAACGTCTATAAGTTCGTTTGTTTTTTTGTAAGTAGACTTTTTATAAAGGTAAAGTGATTGATATCAGTGTTTATCTAGTTGAATGAAAATTATTTCGACAGTAGAAGTATATTAATTGACACAAAATTGTCACAGAGTTATGATGTTTAAGTCGAAAAATGTATGGTTATTTAAAGTAACTTTAAACAAAAATAATTGGTAATAATAAATAAAAGGGGGCTTTTTGATGGAACCTTTAACATTTGTTTTATTTGGTGCTACTGGTGATTTAGCTAAGAGAAAGATATTTCCAGCTTTATATAATTTATTTATTGATAGAAAAACTCCGGATCCAATTTCCATTATTGCTTTAGGAAGAAGGGAAGTTTCGAATGAAAATTTCCAAAGCTATGTTAAAAAGTCAATAGAGTCCTACTCTAGACGTGTTATTAACGATCAAGCACGTATGAATCAATTCTTAGAAAGTATTCACTATCAAGTGTTAGACGCAAATAATGTGTTAGATTATAAAAATCTTCTTGATAAAGTCCAACAAAGGGAGAAAGAGCTGCATATTCCAGAAAACAGAATGTTTTACTTATCTGTTGGTCCTGAGTTTTTTGAAATCATTGCTTCTAATATAACGAATAGTGGACTAGGGAACACTAAAGGATGGAAAAGGCTTATTATTGAAAAACCTTTTGGTCATGATTTAGTTTCAGCAAGACAACTAAACAAACATTTAACCCAATCCTTTAAGGAAGAAGAAATATATCGCATTGATCATTATTTAGGAAAACCTATGGTTCAAAACTTGGAAGCTCTAGAGTTTGCAAATCCAGTGTTGCAATCAATATGGAATAATAAACATATTGCTAATGTACAAATTACTGCAAGTGAACTTGTCGGTGTTGAAGAACGTGCTGGCTATTACGATCAAGCAGGGGCAATTCGAGATATGGTACAAAACCATATGCTACAAATGGTTATGATGACAGCTATGCATGTTCCACAAAAAATTAGTGCGAAAAATATACGGGAAGAAAAAAGTAAAGTATTACAAGCATTACGGCCTATAGAAAAAGAGGATATCCAAACAGAAGTGGTTCGAGGGCAATATTGTTCTGGAATGCATAATGGTGAGTATGTAGTTGGTTACAGAGATGAACCAAATGTTAAAACAGATTCGAATACGGATACATTTTTTGCTGCGCGACTTTGGATTGATAATGAGTTATGGAGAGGTGTTCCATTCTATATCCGAACAGGGAAAAGAATGCAAGAAAAATCAACCCGCATTGTAATTGAGTTCAAAAATACATTAAAGGGTTTATATCAAGAAAATATTGAGCCTAATCTTTTAATTATCGAAATTAACCCAAATGAAAATATTACCCTCCAATTAAATAGTAAAAATTCATTAGAAAATGGAAAAATGGAGCAAGTGAAGGTTAACTTTACTGGGGAACAAAAGGGTGTACCAGAAGCATATGAAAGATTAATTTATGATGCCTTCCAAGGAGATTCCACTTTCTTTGCACATTGGAATGAAGTAGAGTTAGCTTGGAAATGGGTTCAACCATTATTAGAAGCATTTGACCAAAATACTTTACCATTACACTTTTATGCAGCAGGCTCTACAGGACCAGAAGCCTCTGATCA
>DATMFU010000343.1:0-2032 GCA_035556015.1 Niallia sp.
ACTTTCCGGAAACTGGCGCGGCTTACAGTGGTAGGCCGCGTTTTTTCGGAGAATGGCTAACACTTATTGCTCTCAAACTATAAAGTATCAAAATCTTATTATAGATAATTGTGGCTTTCCTTAAAAATTCTACTTATGTCCTAGCCTCTAGTAAGTAATTATGCATTTAGTTCTAAAGTAGAAGCAACCTCTGAAATGATAATTTCACTTCCTAAGATTGGGGATTCCTGACCAGTATTATTTGGACCTGTATGGGCTTCTTTAAAAGCATCACTATTTTTCCAACGAGTAAAATCTTCCAAAGTATTCCAATACATATTTACATTCATTTCATCATATTCTGTGAGATTTTTAGTAATTGAAACTTCTACTTTTACAAAACCCTCCATTTTTTGTAACGCTCCTGGTCTTGTGAACATTGGAGCCATTTTTGAAGCAAAACCTAATTTTGTTTTAATTCTATTTGTTACAATAATCATGTTATTGTACCTCCTAAGTTTTCATTTCCACTAAAAGAAACAGTTTTCAATCTTTCGTGACTTATATAATCATTATGATTCTATCTGCCGTCATCCATACGATACACTTTATCGATCGCAATTTATTTGCATTCGTTTGTCGTCGGTACCAAAATGACTCATTATTTCTTGTCTTCATTCGCTTGGAGTATGTAATGGTCTTTTCACACACCCTTCATTTGAAATAAAATAAATTGTCATCTGTTACTTTTAAAGTGTAATAGTTTTTCGTTGATTAGTCAACTGTGACTATAAGGGTAAAATTAGATCATTTTTTTATTTTCATCATAATAAAAAAATGATCGTAGGGATAAATATTTAATTGAACTGGAGATTGTTTATAGTTTTTTCAAGAAAGGCAACTTCTGCTTCTAACATTATTATTTTATGTTCAACTGCAAGATTAACGCCTGTTCGTATTCCATGTGCCGGTGTTTGTTTAAATAGATCTAATTGATGTTGGTTTTTCTTTAATCGTTCTTTTAACGCCGGTATTACCTTTTCCATAGGAAGAAGATCACTAAACATTAACCCAATATCTCCTTGGTAATTAACACTTTCAGCAGAAGATAGGTTATTCAATAGTAATTTATAAAAATAGTTTCGGCCGTTTTCATTTATAGAGTACACTTTACGAGTGGGTCTATTCCCTTCTTGCTCTAGCTGAATATCAATAAAACCTTTTTGATTTAGTTTATCCAAAGTAGCATAAGCAGTTGGTTTTTTCATATCTGTAACTGTACTTAAGTTTCTTTCGATGAATTCATTGATCTGATATCCGTGTTGACTTTGTCCCATTAATAAACCAAGCAGAATTAGTGAGCGATGTTCCACAGAAATCCTCCTTTCTTTCCGCAATCTATATATATTCTCTCGTAAATTCTATTTGTAGTCAATTGGGTGAGTGTTTATTATTAAAGTGAAGCACCCCATCATCTTTATACTATTTAATTAATATGTTATAATTAACATCCTTGGCAGGGGCATTAAATCTATAATTATTGAAAGCAGGTACTCTTAGATAGGGTACCTGCTTTACTTTTTTATCCAATTTGGATATTTATACAATAAAATAGGCCAAGATAGAAAGTAAGATTGATGTAATCCCCATTGCAATTAATGGTTTTAATGCTTTTGATTGGAGGTCCCGAAGGCTTATATTTAATCCGAGTCCAACCATTGCTGCTGTTAAACACCATGTAGTGAGTTGGGAAATTCCATTCATAAATTCGATTGATACGGGAATGGTTTCACCAATCACATAGCTTCCAATAATACTCATGATAATGAATCCTATTAAAAACCAAGGAAATTCGACCTTCGCTTCTGAACCTTCGTCCCTAGATCCTTTTCTTTTCATGAAGTACATTAACAGAAAGCACAGTGGAACAAGTAAAAACACTCGACCCAATTTTGCAAGTAAACCAAATGCTAATGCATCTTGTCCTCCTGGTGCTGTAGCTAGTGCTACATGAGCAATTTCATGTAAACTAATTCCTGACCATATGCCATAC
>DATMFU010000344.1:0-40269 GCA_035556015.1 Niallia sp.
CTCCATGTATTGATTCGACACCATTACATTAGAGGGACTTGGGGTGACTGGCAAGTCTTTTTTTATGCCCTTATTAAAATAAGTGCAGGACTCTGCATTTTTCTGTTGCAAAGGTCTGCACTTCTATTTTGCAATAAACACTCTCTCAAATGAAAGTCCTACCATTACAAAGGAAGAGAGAGATAACATATATTTTAATCTATCTATCCTTTATCTCTATATTGGATCCTATTCAAAAGCTCTAAAGAGTATAAATAATGTCCATCATCATTTAATTTATCCTCTTGAAACAGAATATATTAATTTACTTATTAGATATCTAGAGAATATAAAAATTGGGGATATTAGAGAAGAATTGCTCTTATTAAGAGAAAAACTTCATCTAAAGAACGATAAAGAGGGAATTTTTAGAGGTTGGGCTTTAACTATTTATACTATTATGACTTCTTATCCAGAAGCAGAATTAGCTACTAAATTAAAAGAAACATTTTGGATTGATGCTGAAATGGTTTTTCAAATGGATGAATTTAAAGAAACTAGTTTATCTATATATCAATTAGGAATCTATGTTTTATTAGAAAACAGCCCTGATATTCAATTTATCAAAAAATTAATTAATAAATCAAAAACTATTCTTACTGATATAGACTGTAAAATAATTCGCTCTAGAAACCTTTACTTAGAAGGAAAGTTTTATAAAAACCTATTGAATGATACCAATAAAGCTCTTTCTCTATTTTACAATGCTTTGGATCTTTTGGAAAATGACTATGAGGGTCTTTTAAAAGCCGATATTCTTTTTGAAATCAGTAGAATTAAGGCAATAGAAAGCGAGGCAATGACAGCACTTGAATTATACCATGGTCATTTAGAAAGTCAGTTTTTATTCACTCACTTTCATGAGTTAACTTTACCTTCATTTAAATTTTAAAATAGTTAATTTTAATCATGATAAATAAATGGATAAAGTAAAGATTAGTCATCATATATGACTAGCCTATTTTTATCAGCCAAGACCCTATGGTTAATTGAACACAATTTGTCCCTTTTTATTTAGAAAGACGCTACCGTTAATACAGATTGTCGAGTAGAGTGGAGCCTTTCTACCTTACGGTAAATTGTACTCCACCCCCTCACAAGTACCGTGATTGCACTATCAATGCACACGGATCCTCCAGTTATCATTCACAAAATATAGCTAATCTCTTTTCTTAATTCATATATATTCACTTTAATACTAGGTGAAGGCAGTGAGTACTTATTGAGAAATAGATTGAACTTATCCCACGTAAAGGATTTTCTTTGACTTCTTCTATTGAGCCATTTAAACAATAAAATCACGATTCTTATTTCAAATTTACTGACACTTGGTAGATTATCTGTGATGCAATAATAGTTATAGAGCCTATAAGAGAGCGTCTAAACCGATCCATAACCATATAGTTAGAAATAATAGTAAATGAGAAATGATTTATTTGTAGAATTTTGTTGAAACATAGTATAAAAGTCTTTAAAATCTTATGTATAGTTGAAAAAGGCAAACTTGCCGAAAGGTAAGGACGCAAAGCTACGAGTCTAAAGTCTTATGACTATGACAGTCGGGTTGCCAAGATAAATAGTTTATTTGAATATCTATTGGTAACCCCTTTCATTTAAATGGAGGGGATATAATGAAGCGTACTGATATACAATTGGCAGTAAAAAAATTCAATCAATTGTTAACTATTTACCCGGATAACAAAGATTCAATGTTTTACTTTTTGAATTTTTTAAAACAGTTTCTTAGAATTAAAAGTCCAAAATCCGAACTTTGTCTAGTTTCATTTATTACAATTATAAAACACGAAAAACCTATTATTTTCTATGAGTTTCGTAAACGTGGAGAGTATGACAACGTTATCAACTTTATGATACATCTTACAGTAGACTACGAAAAGGCTAAGAATGACATAAACAACGTAAATTAAGTGCTGATACTTGAAGTTAATATGTCTGTAATAAGCCAGTCACAAATCAGTAAAGTCAAGTTTGGAAAGTTACTTAAAAGTAGAAACACCACTTTGCAACTTAATCCTTTTTCCCTTCTAGGAGAAAATTTGATTTACAGCAATATATATTTAGGGCTATTATCTTTATTATTTTTTCTTTTGTAATAAACTTAACAAGCTTTAGTACTGGACCTTTATTAATAAACAATAGCTTATCCTTGAAGGTTCAGTATTTAGGGATATTTGATATTCTCTATCCAATTTTTTTCGCACATATATTTTACTTTCTCTTCTTATTTTAAATAAAGTCAATTGTTAGTCGAAAAAGAAATAAAGATGAACTCAGTGAACATTATTGAGCCCACCCTTCAGCTAGTTTGAGTAACAAACTTTTCTCTTTTCCAATTTTCTTTGCCCTGTTGACTATAACAAAGAATATACAGAAGTAATAAAAAGTTGTCTGCAAGATATCTTCTACAAATTTTTATCATGGCGGACGAAAACGCTTAAAGCCCAAAATATAGTATTAGGTTAGTGGCTAGGACTTTTTCATGGTGATAGTCCCTTGGATTCTCTGGTGGAAATTCCACAATAAGTAATATACAGTTGATCTACCTAGAGCTGGCTTTTTTATGTGCAAAATTCTTTATACTTGATTCAGCAGGAGTTAAACTAGGTCTTTGGATGTATATGTATCTATATGATGTTTTTCCTTTTATACCTGGTTACATTCCATGGGATTTAACCCTATTGCCTCTAAGCATGATGTTCATGATTGAAATAAAACATCAGTTGTCTCCCCAATTAAAAGCAATAATTTATGGTTTATTAGTTCATTTGTAGGTGCACCTCTAGCACAATTCATTAATATATGAATCAATCCAATGGAGACATCTATACTCTTTTCCCATCTAAATTTTGTTATTAAAATATTCAACACTTATTTCAACTAATCTTTATACCAAAATAAATTTATTTTTTTGTACTTAGGTTATTAACTCCTGGTAATTTCCATATCGTTTTTTTTCCTTCAATTGTAAAATGAAAGGAATGTTACTATTCATCTAAGTGCTCTATTGCTAAAGATTGTTAGTAAATTAAAATTCATTTTTAAATTGAATATTATAACTTCTAATAAAAAACTTACCTCACTCAGTTCAATACCTGTCCAACTTTACATTATGTACGACTTTCAATTTCCCTACAGCATAAATAAAAATATAACTTTATTTAAAGACTTTACCATGAAATCGAATATAAAGTCCTTCTATTAGCCAAAGTATGATTAGCATAGTTGTAAAGGAGAAGATTTATGGATACAGCCCTCATTATAGTTGACAATAATTGATTCGGATTTTCGGCTAATTTTAAAGCGTAACCTGCCCGTGAGTCACCTTCTGCTTTTAGCTTATCAAGTTTTGGAGGTGACTATTGAAATTTCGGTCATTGCAAATACACCATTTGCTATAATGAGGATTAAAACAATAATAATGGAAACCAATATGCTACTTTCCAAAAAATCTTCACCGTTCCTTATATTGATTTTGAAATATTTAGGTTGCACCTAATATGCATTATACCAAATTAAGAACTTTGGTATCCTTCCCAGTCATAATTTCTAAACCTTGAAAGGTGTATATGAAAAATACCCAAACACTAAGACGATATTTTCCCAATAATTCTAGGATGAGATAAATCTATTTCACTTGTTTGTACGAATATGCTCATATGCTAGTGACCTTGAAAGTTTATTTTCAGAAAAATTTAATTTTCTGGTGTCTGAAAACACCGACTGTCTTTATATACTCTTCGGAAGATAATGGAAACTTAATTTATAGTAGCTGGTTATTCAATTAAATACACCTATACAGTTTTCTTTTCTTTCGTTAAGAACCAACCTGCAACAGCAATTCCAATTAATACAGTATAGAAGAAGAGTTTCCATTCAGTGGAGTGTGCAAATTCATAAGAAAGTATGCCAACATCAGGATGTCCTAATGTTAACACAGCAAGCTTCACTCCAACCCATCCAACAATCGCAAAAGCCGCAATTTCTAGGCCTGGCCTTGAATGAAGTAACTTTACAAAAAAGTTTGCGGCAAAACGCATAATAATTAAGCCCATAATTCCACCAGCAAAAATGACAAGGAATTTACCGCCATCCATTCCACCAATTTGTGGGAGATTTGTGTTTGGGAGAGTCATAGCTAAAGCTACTGCAGCTAAAATGGAGTCAACTGCAAATGCAATGTCAGCTAATTCGACTTTAAAGACAGTTCCCCAAAAACCAGATTTTCTTTTTTTCTCTTCTTCATTATTTTTTTCATCTTTCTTTCTAAATACAAACTTCCTTACAATATGATTTATAGCAATAAATAACAGGTATAGAGCACCTATCGCTTGCACCTGCCATACATCTACTAGGAACGAAATAGCAAATAGTGAACCAAAACGAAATACAAAGGCACCTGCGAGGCCGTAAAAGAGAGCCCTTTTCCTTTCTTCCTCTGGGAGATGCTTTACCATGATTGCTAAAACAAGGGCGTTATCTGCTGCTAACAAGCCTTCCAGCGCAACTAATAAGATCAATACCCAACCATACTCCATTAAAATTGAAAGTTCCAATTTACTTTTCCTCCTTTAAACCTTTAAGTTATACATTCAATATATAGACATGCATCTTTCTAGAAAACCTTTTCCAAACGATCAAAGTCTTAAACTAATTGTTTAACCTTAGCACTCTCCTTTTGTATAGTTATTTTTAATAAAATCTTTTTCGTCTCCATTAAAAAAACCTCTACCAGTAACGGTAAAGGCTTTTTAAACAATAAAAGACCTCTACCAATTGGTAAAGGTCTTGCTAACAACGGATCGTTGCCAACAAAGCCGAGAAATAAAAATTTCCGAAATGACGACTTTGCTGTAAAAGCTACTCCCCTTTAGGAGAACTATTAATATTAATCAAACTATATTCATATTGTAGTGTTTTGTCAACTAATTTTTGTGTTTTTTAAACAAGTTATTACCATAAAACTTGTCAAATGTTTTTTGTTCTACATTTAGTACTGTATAATTTAGCTAATAGTACGGAGACTCTTCAACCAGATTTACCATACACTGATACGTAATTACATATTATATAGGCCACAATATAAACACTATATAAGAAATGATTAGTATCAGTTTGCAGAAAAATTGTTAGGTATTGAATCTTGAGTATCTTCCTACAAGACGTGTTAATAACACTTATCGTTAAGTTCCCAATCTAATAAAAAACGTCTCAACCCCAGTACTTTCAAAGGTTCGAGACGTTTTAACGACTTCCATTTAGTTGTGTTAATAGATATTTTACACGAAGTTAAACTTTCAGGAATAGTAGGGAGTTTTCCTCACTCTCTACCATGAAAAAAAGTGTTCCTTAATATTCTTTTTTGTGAATTATCAAGTTTTAACTAATTATCAAACTAGTTTAAATCACAGCTGGAGATTGCAGATTGTTGTAAGTGAACACTGTCTAGATTATCTTTCCTTTTAAAATAAAAAATGTAATTTCCCCCAATCTATGTACTACTTAGTATTGATGGAGACTATCTAATGCTTGCTTAACGTTTGCGAAAGTAGTAATTTTAGACATTTTTATTCCGCTTTTTACTACAGTTTTTGCTAATTCAGGGCGTAGACCTGTTGTCAGGGTTTGTATCCCTAACAAATTAAGCATTTGTCCTATTTGATGCAGATGACGCGCTATATCTGTATCAATTATTAATATACCTGAGAAGTCACAAATTACATAGTTAATCCGTAGTTCAGCAATTTTTGGTACAACTTTCTCCATAATATGATTTGCCCTATATGAATCGATAATACCAATCAGAGGGAGAACCGCAATACCTTCTTTAATCAATACAATAGGTGCTGATAGTTCAGCCATTTCTCTTTGCGTCTCCTCCTTGTAATCGTCGGATAGGCGTTCGAATGCAAAAACCGTTTCATTGAGGCTTATGTCCAACATATTATTTATCCTTTTAATAATGAAAGCATAATCTTCTAATGAAAGCCCAAAATCAATACTAATTTTCGTCATTATGTCAGTAAAAATTTCCCTTGTTGTTGGGTATCGAACCACTATCTCTGAAATTTTCCCCTTGGGAGATACTTGTCTTGCTGCATTATTCTTACTCCATTCAATAAGTGGTTCAGGTATTTTCTCTTCCTCAATAATAAGAGAATTACCTAAAAAATTTATAAAATTAATATACATTTCTATTGCTTGTTCTTTTTCCCACAGAGGGATTTCTATTTTTAAGCTAAACAAAACACCATTAACAATTTCTTCCGCAAGTGATTCTGCATTATCAATTAAGTGGTTTGAAACATTAATTACCAAGTTCATTAGTCTACCCCCCTTTTTTAAGAAAATAAATTATAAACTCTTGTAGTAATAATAATCATTTACTAGATTGATAGTCAATGGAAGAAAACAGAGATGTACTTCCTTCCTAATGAAATTTAACTAATCTATAAATGTTATGGCCTTTGTAGAATTGAGTAAGAATTAATATAAATCTCCCAAATAACCTATACACAAAAATATATTCTTATATAAAATGACCGAATCAAAGGAATGCTAAATCACCAGCCAATAATTTATGGCTTGCTTATATGAATGATAACACTTTAAAACATATAATTGCTTAGAATTCAATTTTTTCACCCCACCAAGTAGCAATCATCCAACAAGACGTGTTAATAACACTTATCGATAGAGTGAAATTACAGTAAATGAAGATCCGTAAGAGAGACTCAAGTAAGGAAAAATAATAAAAATCCCCAAAATTGTAATGACATTTAGCCGATATAAATAACAAAAATGCTTCAATTCCTAATCCTGGAACTGAAGCTTCTCACTCTGATGATCCGAGAGGGATTCGAACCCCCGACCCCTACCCTGTCAAAATTGGGTGGGGAATTAATAGAGTTAAATGGAATATAACTGAGTTAAATAAGTATTGATAAATCAACGTTTTTGGCTTGTGGTTGTAAAATAAGTTAATTAAAATCAATGAAATAAATTAAGTCTGTGCAATTTTTGTGCAATTGTAGTATGTGGTCTAATCTAAGTATTCTAGTTTTGTTCTTAAAAGTATTTAATTATTAATTTACACATTTTTGTTCTCAGTAACCCCTACACTTAATCGGTTTTAAGTGTAGATTTTTTCAAATCGAATTATTGAACAGCTAATACAGGATATCTACTTTTAGATAAATTAGCTGAAGGGTTAAAGTTGTTCCTTGCCCGATCGCTAACAACAGCTTATAAAATTTTTTTGTTTTTTAAAAATTTTACTTTTTCATAGCATTTAAATTTATGTAAAAAAAAGCTTAATTCCATTCACTATATAGCCAAAGGAATTAATGCTTTTTATGATCCTAGAACAATCCAAATCCTCGACCATCTTGAATATTTAGCTCGGAATAAATAAGACAATTAAGTTAGAGTTGTACAGTTCTATAGTATGTTGTCTTTTGCCACCATCACACTGATTATCTGCATCATCCGTTGATGCTTTTAGCAGTTGAATACAAATATTGTATTTAAATGGTAGATAAATCTCTTTTGAATAATTCTTGCTCTAATAAAAAAATAAAATAATGATCAAGACCTAATGAATTCGCTTTTTTATATGAATCAATTAGGAAATCATTACTTATATTGTGGAGCATTATTTTCCCTCCAACGCTCTGTATAATAATTAATTCCTAAAAAATCAATATGCTGTTGAATTGTATTAAGGTCTCTATCTTCAATTCTTAATTCAACACCTTATTAGAAAGAAGAAGACGTAGATGTTTCCGAAGTTACTTGAGTATTCTCAGATTTCGTAACATGATTTATCCATTTTTTTGAAAGGGTACGCTTGATCCCAAAGAATGCTCGCAAAAAATCATGTGAATTAGCAAGAGCAAAAACAAGATAGATTTGTAGCCCCCACACAAATGCCCCAAGAAGTGCCAATGGAAGTCCAATTGCCCATACGCCCATTACATCCAGGTATAGAACATACTTTGTATCTCCTCCAGCTCTTAATACGCCGATGTTGTTTACCATATTTAACGTTTTTCCAGTTATTAAAAATGTGTAGATTATGAGAATATTCTTAGCTTCTGTAGCTACTATATCACTAACATTGTAGATTGAGATATAGAGTGGAGATGTAGCATAGATAGCAATTGCCGAAATAATAGAAAAAACAAGAGTAATCCATAAGTATTGCTTAGCGTAATTAACAGCTTTTTCTTCATCATTCTCTCCTATACTATTTCCTACCATGACAGTAGAAGCATCACTTAATCCTATAAATAGAGCCATAAATACAAAAAGTAATGGATCAATTAAAGTGACAGCAGCTAGCTGTTCCGTACCCATTTGCGCGTATACCCAAAAGTAAGTTGTCTCTCCAACCGTCCATAGGGCGTGATTTATAATAGAAGGAATGGTAATCATGCAATACTGTTTCACTAAAGGTCGATCTAGTACTTCTTTTACACGAATAGACTTTATAGATACTTGCAAGTATTGCTTAATCAACACAAATAACATGAAGGCTTGAACAGTTCTAGCAATAAGGGTTGCAATAGCAGCACCTTCTATTCCTAACTCAGCGAAACCAAAATGTCCAAAGATAAGTAAATAATTTAAAACCGTATTTAAGCAGATCGCAATAATTGAGATATACAATGGGCGTTTTACTTCACCCATTGATTTAAGAATTGTTGAAAACAACACCGTTAATGCAGTAACAAAATAACTTAACGAGATAATTCTCAAATAAATAACCCCTAGCTCAATTACAGCAATATCATCTGTAAAAATGCGAATGAAGCTACTAGTAAAAATAAGTGTAACAAGTGAAAAAGCTAGAGAGAAAATGGACATAATTACACATGTAAGATAAAGGATCTTTCTTATTCCCTGTAAATCTTTCTTCCCCCAGTACTGAGCAGAGAAGATAGCTGCACCTGTGCCAAATCCTTGCAAAACAAGAATTAATATCGTTGTAATTTTGTTCCCTACTCCAGTGGCAGCGATATTATCAACCCCGAGTTGTCCAATCATTAAAGAATCAACCATATTTAGAGAAGAAATGAGGAGAGTTTGAATCGCAATAGGAATCGCTAGTCCAATCATATTCTTGTAAAATTGTTGTTTTTTATGAAAGCGACTAAACATGATACTCACCTCCATCAAAAAAATTAGGGTCTTACCTTGTTCTGTGGAAACATGTGGTATAACATTTATCAATCTATAAAGATAAAAACGGCTTTATAAGTTGCAAAGTGGTAAATGTTAATGTGCATATTAATAATAGAGAAGCATTTCTATTTATTGATCACTATATTTCTTTTTATTAATTCTTTTTCTATTAATTTTATAAAATATGAATCAAGTTTTAATAATAACGACTTATAATAAGTATTTATAATAAGTATTTATAATAAGTATTTATAATAGTTTCGTTGCTGAGTCTATGTATAGGTAACACACCTCATCATCCTAAAGTTGTAAAATTGGCTAAAAACATATATTAACCTATAAAACTATAATAGCTGTGTCATAATCTAGATCATCAATCTTCTACTATCATTTCTAACTTCTCAAATATGTGAAACAATGAATGTTGCTGTCCCCTTTAATTCATACGTTTTCACTGTAAATGGCAAAATAAAGTGATCACCCGTTTGAATCTGATATTTCTCCTCTTCAATAATTATCTCTGCTTCTCCACTAATTACACTAACTTGCAAAAAATCAGCATTTAAGGTTTTCTTTACACTTCCATCTAAACTCCAAAGTAACACTGTGAAATACTCCTCTACTACTAAAAGCTTAGATGTAAAACCTAATTGTTTTTTCTCTTCTTTCTCATATGAAATTAATTTATGGGGCACATTTATTACTTCAATAGCTGATTCCAAATGCAATTCTCTCGCATTACCCTCTGTATCTAGACGATTATAATCATATACACGATATGTAATGTCCGAGCTTTGTTGTATTTCTAAAATGACAATTCCTTTTCCAATAGCATGTATCGTGCCACTTGGTACATAAATAAAATCCCCAGGCTTTACCTTGACACTTCTCAGAAGAGTATTCCAGTCAGCATTGGCTATTTTTTCTTTTAATTCATCTTTTGTCTTTGCATGATGTCCATAAATAATTTCAGCATCATCTTCGGCACTAAGTACATACCAGCATTCTGTTTTTCCAAAAGGTTGGTTTTCTTTATTTCTTGCATACGAATCATCAGGATGCACTTGTACCGATAAATCGTCATTTGCATCTAAAACTTTAACTAAAAGGGGAAACTCTTCATCATGATCTTTAGGTTTATTAAATAACTCCCCATGTTGTTCCCAAAGATCCGCAAGAGTTTTCCCTTTTAATATTCCATTTTTAACTTTACTTAGTCCATTAGGATGGGCTGAGATCACCCATGCTTCACCTGTCTTTTCGGATGGAATATTGTAGTTGAAGTTGATATTTAGTTTGTTGCCACCCCAAATCCTTTCTTTAAATATGGGTTCAAAGAATAATGGTACTTTATTCATGTATTTTCTCCTCATCTAAAAAAAATAATTTCCACTGTTTATTTTAAAAGAATAACCGGCTCTAAAATATCATCCGCAGACCGACAATAATTAAAATAACACGTAATATAGAAATGATTACTTTGTCGTTTAATTTATTGTTAATAATTGCTCCTAATTTCCCACCAACCAATGCTCCTGGGATTAACATTAATACATAAACCCAATTAACATTGCCTAACGTGATGTGCGTAACAGAACTTAATATCGCAGATAAAAAAACAACTAACATAGAAGTAGCAACTGCTATTTGCGGTGGAAACGAGAAAAGTAAAATCATTGATGGGACAAGTAAAGAGCCTCCTCCTATACCAAAAAGACCCGAGATAACCCCTACAACAAATGATATAGACAGCGCCCATATAAGATTTATTCCATAACTAAAAGTCTCCCCGTTTGGTGCTGTAACTGTTCGTATAATAGTTGATTGTTTAGAGTGTTTAAGTGGAATAATTTTCTTCTTTATCATTAACAGCACTGATACAAGAATCATAAAAACTCCAAAATAGAGGGAAAATTGATTAGTATATATAAACTTGTTTATCCATGCCCCAAATATCGCTCCAGGACCACTAGTTAAATAAAATATCATTCCACTCTTTACATCTACTTGTTTATTTTTAAAATAGAAAAGAACAGAAGATAAACCTGTAAAGACAACCGATATCATAGATGTACCTACTGCTACTTGAGGGCTAATATTTGGAAAAGAGGATAAAGTACCGAGTCCTAATAATAACGGAACGATAATTATCCCACCACCGAGTCCTACAAGGCTTCCAACAGTCCCTGCCAATAAACCTCCAAATAATAATAGAAGGTAGTCCATTAATCGCTACCTCCTCCATAATTTCTGTTTTAATTTCTATTTTTTTAGGTTAAAAATAGCCCTTTATTACCTATCTATTAATCTCTTGCTCATGACCCAATCAAATAATCTCGGATTTTTATAAGCCGGTACCCATGAAGCATGATTATATTTATATTTAGCCGAGTACTCAGTATAAATTGGTTTTCCACCAGTATCTATAATTGCTTCTATTATATTGCGAGAGAATGTGACTGGTATTATAAGATCATCCTCCGCATGAAAATTCCAGAGTGGTTTATTGACAAGTACATGTGCATCTTTAGGATTTCCTCCACCAGCAATTGGAACCATTGCAGCAAACAAATTAGGATATTTAATATTCAAATTGAAAGTACCGAAACTCCCTTGAGATATACCTGTAACATATATCCTCTTATCATCGATGTTATAATCATTTTTTACCTTTTGTAATATTTCATAAGCCATTTGAAGATCATTAGAAAATTCAAAAACTCTACTTAAATCAATGTTATTATTCCTGTCTCTAGTAATCCCAAAACCTCCCTCAGGTAAATTCTGAGCCTGAGGAACCAACACAAATGCTTGGGACTTGGACTGATTTTTAGGCCAAGCCCAAAAAATAGCACAATCATTATTTATTAATTGCTTTAAATTGTCATCCCCTCGTTCTCCTCCTCCGTGCAAGAAGAGGACAAGAGGATAAGATTTTCTTGGCTTATAACCTTCAGGAACAAATAAGCGGAATGGCATCGTCTTATATTTTAGTTCAAGAAATTTTGAAACAATTTCCTTTCGCTTGTAAATATTATATTGAGAAATTCTGAAAACCTCCTTAGAATATCCCCTTTCTATCTTTTAATCGATAAATAATATTCTCAGAACTTCTAGTTGGAATTAAGTGTATAGATTAGCATTAACGCTAAATGACTACTTATTCAGGCTTTTAAGTAGCTCAAGATTATCTAAAATTAAATCCTTTCTCTGTTTAGCACAATCTAATGAACGGAACGGATCTTCCGGTGTATTAAACGTATAATCTACTAATTTCTCAATTGTCGTTGTCGCCACGTGAATACGAGTATCACTAGATGCGTAATAAATAAATACTTCATTTTGTTCATTCACAACCGCACCGTTACAGAAAACAACATTTGATACATCGCCAACTCTTTCATCATCGTAAGGAGCGATAAAGTGTCCACCTGGAGTTGCGATCACTTTCGCTGGGTCTTCTAAGCTTGTCGCAATTGTATAAAGAACATATCGCAATCCAGCTGCTGTGTTTCTTACGCCATGAGCAATATGAATCCATCCCTTGTCCGTCTTAATTGGGGCTGGTCCTTGACCATTTTTCACCTCATAGATTGTGTGATAACGCTTTTCATGCATGACTGTTTCTTCAGTAATAACTGGATTTTCTATATCATCACATAAAGCAAAAGCTATTCCACCGCCAGAACCAGTTGATATAAATCCATCTTGTGGACGAGTATAAAATGCATATTTCCCATCTACAAATTCAGGATGCAAAACCACATTTCGTTGCTGTGGAGAAGGAGTTTGAATGTTAGGAAGTCGTTCCCACTTCTTTAAATCCTTTGTTCGTACTAATCCTGCTTGTGCAACTGCACTTGACGTATCAAACTCAGATGCTTCAGGATCTTTACTCTCAGAGCAATAGATTCCGTAGATCCAACCATCCTCATGTTGAACTAAGCGCATATCATAAATATTTGTTTCTCTTTCGTCAATATCATCCCAGACAAGTGGTGTATCAATAAAACGGAAGTTATCAACTCCGTTATCACTTTCTGCCATCGCAAAGATTGATTTACGATCTAGCCCTTCTGTACGCACAACCAGATAATATTTGTTATTTAAGTAGATTGCACCAGGATTGAATGCCGCATTGATCCCTAATCTTTCGATAAAGTGAGGATTTGTTTCTTTATTTAAGTCAAAACGCCAATGCAATGGAACATGATGACGTGTCATAACAGGATTTTCATAGCGATCATAAACACCATTATAAAAATCATCTTTTTTCGTATTCTTTTTACTTAAAAATTCATTTTGTTTTTCAACTAGTTCAAAATATTTTTCATGTATCATGACTTACCAATCCTCTCCATCATTTCTAAACAAAATCTTGAATTATGATATGGTGTTTTCCAAGGCTCTCCAATAGCTCTTTCTGTTGTTTTTCCATCAGGTTCAATCGACCAGAACCATTCTCCACCTTCGCGTTTATCAACAAGGTTATTTTTTGTGTATTCCCATAGTCCATCGACAATTCTCAAAAACTCTTCGTCTTTCGTGCGCTCATAAGCATTTTGGAATCCTACCATTGCTTCTGCTTGCACCCACCAAACTCTTGTGTAATCAACATTGTTATCATGTTTTTCATTCGCTAGCGATCCATCTTTTAAAATAGCTGCATTTGCGATGTTATAAGCGATATCTATTACCATTTGAACATATTTTTTTTCTTTCAAACCTAATGCCTTAAGTGCATCATCAATTAGCCAGCTAGCTTCGATGTCATGGCCAAACGATTTTAGATTAAGTAGGGAATTCCATTGTTCATCAAAGAACACATGTAAGTATTTTGTTTCTTTGTCGTAAATCTTTTCATAGAAAATATCTACTAAATTAGTTAAACGCTCTTTTACTACTAAACTTGGAGATGCTTTATAAAGGTTTGTATAAGCTTCTAATACATGCAAATGTGTATTTGTTGTAATGGAGGCAATAATTCCATTTTCACTCAACTTATCATTTGGAAGCTCATTCCATTCTCGATCAAATTCTTCTTTATAAGCATTGAATTCTTCATCAAACCCTGAAGTCTCAATTAGTTGAAAGATTTTATTTGCGTAGTGTAATGCTTCTTCTTTCTTTGTCGCACGGTAATATTCACTTAATGCATAAACTCCAAAAGATTGTGTGTAAACATGCTTTTGTGTTTCAACAGGATTACCTTGATAATCCACTAACCAGTATAATCCCTCGTGTTCGTGGTCATAAACTTTCTCAACTAAAAACTTATAAGCATGGTGAGCACATTCAAGGTATTCTCTTTTTTGAGTAATACGGTAAGCAGCCGAAAATGACCATAAAAATCTCGAGGCTGCTATACCACCCTTATGTGCTTCTTTATTAATTGATAAATCATAATTCACTTGTCCAAAAAAACCACCATTTTTTTCATCCTTCAGTTTCATCCAAAAGGGTAGGATATGATCCCTCAAGTGTCTACCAACTTCACATTTAAACTGTTCCAAAATTTCCACCTCATTTTGACAGGAATTTCTAATAACTATCAAAGTAACTTTTCACAATAATATTCTCTTCTAGAGATTTTACTGTTAGGTTTGGATATTCCACTTTGTCTACAAATACAACTATTTCCTCTCCTACAGGTACATCAAAATAGTTATTTGAAAAAATAACATCTATATCCTTTACTGATAATTCAACATATTTTGCAAATGACTGACTATGGATCTTAATCTGAAAATGTTCTTCAGTTTCATCAATTTTCAGAGATAACTTCGGATCTAGAAAATTGAAATACTTTGCGGGTTCAAATAAAACTGAACCATTCGAAATAATTTCTCCATTTTTTTCTAATCTAAAATAGAAAAATACATTACGACTGTCTTCAAGATCAAACTCTTTTGTAAACAATTGAGTGGTACTTAATTTGTTTATATTGACAGAGAAGGTATCCTTTTGAATTATTTCGCCATTATTTTTCATTAAATACCAAGAAACACTACCTTCCCATTCGTACAATGTTTCGTTTGATAAATGAAGTTCTATATTAGTGCCATCTTCTTTAGCTGATAATAAAATAGGGGCAAAAAAATTCTTTGCTGAATAATGTAAGGCCTTCCAACGACCATGATAATCAATACTCGACCAAGAGCTTGTTGGCCAACAGTCATTTAGCTGCCAATATAGTGCACCCATACATCTATCTCTGTTTCTTCTCCAATGCTCTACTCCATACCTCATTGCCTCAGCCTGTAAAATCTGAGATGTATATACTAGAGAAGGAAAATTTTTTGGATTTTGAAAATTATTAGCTAAATATGTGAGTATTTTTGTATTTCCGTCAGGATTTTTCTGATGTTTTTCCATAATATATGAAAATAAGTTTCTATCTTCTACCTCTGTAAAACTCTCTATTGTTTTGATATTCGGTAGAGATTCGAACCCAAATTCCGACATGAACCTAAAATAAGTATCTCTATATGCTGTGAATGGCTTATTTCCATGCCACACATCCCAGTAATGACCATCACCATGATTTTCTCCATTCGTATCGAAAAAGTTACCCCCTGAGGATGGTGAACCTGGCCAGTAAAATAATTGAGGTGTAATCTCACTAATCATTTGAGGTATTTTCTCTTCAAAGAACCTAACATAATTTTCTTTATTACGATCTGTTTTTGGAATCCTTCCATCCTCAAAAAACATTTCAATCTCATTATTCCCACAGATTAGTCCTAAACAAGCATGATGTCTTATTCTCTTTACATTGTCCTTTATTTCCAACAGTGAATCTTCAACAAAGTCCTGATTTTCCAGATCATAAACTCCGCAAGCAAACATTAAATCCTGCCAAACAATTAAGCCGTGCTTATCACATAAATCATAGAATTGATCACTAGGATAAATGCCTCCGCCCCATACTCTAATCATATTAAAATTAGCTTTTACACAATTTTTAAGTAGCAGTTCAGTCTTTTTCTTACTTGCCCAGCTAACTACATTATCTTCCGGAATATAATCTGCACCCATAGCAAAAAATTCAATACCATTTACGCAAAATGCGAATTTACTGCCCCACTGATCGGGATCAGTGTTTACTGTAATTGTTCTTAATCCAATATTCATCGACTTTTCATCTAGAGAAACATTATAGATATCCTTTAATTCATATTCAACAAGATATAATGGTTGTTCCCCAAAACCGTTCGGCCACCATAATTTAGGGTTTTCTATAGTAATTTCGAATAATTCTTTTTCCTTTACCTTGCTCTCTATTATTTTAAGCTGTCCATCTGGTGAAGTAATTTTCACCGTAGCAGCAACTGATTCTTTAGAAGGGTTGTCGATACTCATATTAATTTTAAGTTTTACCATATCAATATCATGAATTTGCTCAATATTTATATCTGAAAAACGTGTACCTGAGAAGGAAAGTAAAGAGACATCCCTCCATAATCCACAATCGGGTAATTGAGGTCCCCAATCCCAACCATACATATAATGGCCTTTTCGAATATGTGTATACCCGGGAACAGCCATTGGTATTCCATATAGCGGAAGTTCTTTTTGCTTATTTTGGATATACTCTAAAGGTGATTTTAGATTTACAACCAATTCATTTGAACCCTGAACTAAATATCTTTCAACACTGTATTTATATGTTCGGTGCATATTAGTTGTCTGACCAATATAATGTCCATTTAAAAATATATCAGCTATTGTGTCTATTCCCTCAAAACGAAGCAAAACATTTAGCCCTTTCAGGTCTTGTTCTTTTAAACTAAAATTTTTTCGATAAACATAGTCATTATTAAATAGTTCATAAAGGTTATCTTCATTATCTCTAAAATACGGATCATCAATAATGTTGAGTCGATATAAATCAGCTAACAAGGACCCTGGTACGACACCTTCTAGCCATTTCTCTTCAGTTGAATTTTTAAATTCCCATTTTCCATTTAGGGAATGAATCTTCATTGTGCATCCCAACCTATTATGTGTAATTATTCTTCATAAAGCCTTTTTCCTTTTATATGCTTAACGCTTTCATATATGATTTTCATAGATTTTAAACTTACATACTCTTAAATTACTTTGAATGTATTTATACCCGATCTTTGAAACATAGGGAATGAGTGATATATTTCAGAATAAGGACCCTCAACACCTGAAAGGTTATAGGCCTTTATTCTGTACCACGCCTCTTTCATTTGATCTCTCTCAGAGTCAATCCAGATAGAATGATCGTCTGAAACATTCTTTTCACAAACAACTTTCCAAGGTCCACACTCACCATTCATAGATTTCTCAATGGTGTAACATGCAGCTCCTACAACCCCTCTCCACTTAATTGATCCGGTAATCTCAGTTATTATAGGTGCCTTTGGAACTGAGTGTTTAGCAATGTCCTTTCCACTCATATCAAAGCCATGTTTTCTTAACGATTGGATACGTGAAAACCTTTCTTTATTAGTAAAGTCTCCAGGATAATGCAGAGAAAAACTGTCATAATGTTGTACATATCCACAATCATCATTATGTCCAAACAGAGACCAATAAAAGGTTCCAGAAACTCCTTTATTGTTTACTGCTGCATCTAAAAAACGATCAAGATCACCTTCTGGCCATCCGAATTCACCTGCAATAAAGACTTTATTTTCCCTTTTAGTACTATTTGCATCTTTATTTAATTTTTCATAATCAACAGGATAGTAATGAGCATCTAGAATATCTAGGTTCTCAATAGTCATTTTCTCTTTATCTAAGCCAAACCTGTTACCATAGGCCACTAAATGATTAGTATCGATACTCTTGATAAAATTTACTATTTCTTCCACCCATTCTAAAGGAGCGTCTACTAACTCGTTCCCCACTTCCCATGCGAGTACAGTTGGATCATCTTTATATGCAATCCCGGTATAGGTATTGACTCTATTCAATATCTGAGAAATATACTCTTTAAAATCATCAATTACTTTTCGGTTTATATAAAAATCATTAATATCAGTTAATCCTCGCCATTTAATAAATGTTTCTCTTCCTCCATGATAATAATTCCAGTTATCTACTAATGGAATTAATACTTTTAAATTTCGATCAGCAATAGACTTCATAACAAAATCTACTTTTCTTAAGGATTCTTCATTAAAAACCCCTAATTCTGGTTCTATAGATTTAGGGTGACCATGTGAAGCAGCTAAAGTATGTGATCTTAGAGCAGTAGCTCCCATTTCAACAGCTGTATCTAAAATATTTTCGATACGAAATTGTGTAGGGTAGTTAACCCCTCCCACATTTTCATCTAACCCCAACCAATATATGTTTGGACCCGCAAATCGGAAAACCTTACCATCAAGTATTAATTGATGACCTTTCCTATGAACAAAATCCAGTCTTGGATTTTCAGTACTCATGAAAACATCCCCCTTTACTTCTTCATAAATATAATAATATATTATTTTTGTTATAATAACAATAATATAAAAAAATAAAATAAATAAAAGAGGAACCTTACAAATAAGGTATCCCCCAAATAAATAATAATTGAAGTATTATTTCACCTTAAACTTTCCTATCATTTGCTCAAGGTCTACTATTGTACTGACAAGATTCTCTGCCAATGAACCTAGTTCTTCAGCTGCTGCTGCTTGCTCTTCAGTTGTTGCAGTCACTTCTTCCGTTCTATCAGTCGCAAGTTTAGCTATTTTTACCATATTTTGCATCGTTTCTACAATTTCTTCTTTTTTATTATTAATTGTATATATAGAATCTTTAACAAATTCTATTTCATCAGATATTGTGTTAGTGCCCTTGATTATATTATTAAAGCTATCTTTTGTATTATTGATTTTCTCTGTTTGGTCCGAGAATATCTTGTTAGATAATTCTACAATATCTACACATTTAGTAGCTTGGTTGGAGATTTTTTTTAAGTACTGATCTATCTTCAAAGTCGATTCCTTGGTGTGCGATGAAAGATTTCTCACCTCGTCAGCTACAACTGCAAATCCCCGACCAGCTTCACCAGCACGTGCTGCTTCAATGCTTGCATTTAATGAAAGTAAATTCGTTTGTTCGCTTATTTTGCTTATTATGGCAATAATCACTTTTATCTCTTTCATATCATTATTTAACTTTTTAATTGTATTGTTTAAGAGATTAAAATTACTTCCCATTTCCTTATTTTTCAATACTAGTTCTTCCATATTATGAATTGACTCCATGCTTAACCTATTCATCTGTCCGGTTGAATTTGAAACATTCTTCATGTTATTTGCAACATCCAGTATTTCGATTGATAATTCATTGATATCTTTGTTTGCTTTTTCTACCATGCTAAATTGATCTGTTGCTCCTGTGGAAACTTTCTCAATTGCAGTAGCTATTTGTTCTGAAGTAAATATTGATTCGTTGGAAATTCTTTTAAGGTGTTCTGCACTCTCAACGGCATATGTTGAGATCACAATATTTTCTTTAATGATTTCTTTCATGTTCATAATCATCTGATTAAAACTATTACCTAATTCACCTATTTCAGTATTATTGACGTCAGCTTCCACCATTAAATCTCCTTTTTCAGCACGTCGCATAAGTTGTACTATTTTATTGATTGGCTTTGTAACACTAATTGTAATTAATATCCCAATGGTAGTTGATAAAATAATAAATAATCCTACGATTAGACAAATATAACTAATTACACTATTTATCTCTTTCATTAAGTATGAATTTTGTGTAGAGATAATTAATTTCCACCCGTTCTCCACTTTATTTACATAGGTTAAAGAGTCAGTAATAGTAGTATTTGAGTTTTCTATTTTAGAATGATGTATACCTACCTTATCTTTATTATTACTGGCAATTACTGTATTTTCATTATTAAGGATAACCATCCTTCTATTACTGGAAGAATGACCCGCTTTAAACAATCCATTAAAAATCTCCTGTTTTACTCTCAATACTAAAAACCCCATGTGTTTACCAAATTCATTGTTCATTGATTTGACCACATAAATATTTTTAAAGTCTTTACTTATCCCTGATAACCACATCACTTCCCCTTGTGTAGCTTTTACTTCTGGTTGAAGTTCTTTCATTAATATTTCAACATCAGAAGAAGCACCAGTATTTCCGAATACAATACCATTGTCTTTCAAAAAATACATATGACTAATATTTTTATTTCTATATATAATAGAAGAAAAATAATCTTTAGCTTCTGACTGTACTTTAAGGAGTTCGTTTTCTGATTGTTGATAATCCTTGGCAAAGTCATTCATTAATTCAATATTGGAATAGGGTATTAATGTAATCCCTTCTATATCTGTAATTGTTCTCTCTAAGTTTTGAGTTAATAAGGCACCCATTTCATCTGTCATATCGATTACTTTTTTTTCTATTGAATCTTTCGAAACTGAATATACAAAAACCGCTATTAATATACTTGGAACCACACTGCAAAGGATAATTGAAGCTAATAATTTTGACTTTAACGTTAGTTTTTCCTCTCTTTTAATGAAGGGTATTTTGTTAAGTATGGATCTTAACTTTTTAGCTAAAACTACAAATTTATTGTATTTCATTCCTCGAACCCCACTACTTTCCGAATGCGATATTTAATAGAATAAAAATAGAGTTGGCTTAACAAAAAACTAAGCCAACTCTATGAATAGATATTACGATTTTACATTTTTCCTAGTGTATAAAATTCCGCCGATTAGTAACAAAGTAATACCAATCACTAGAATATTAAACATGCTAGAAGCAGTCTGTGGCAATTGATTATTATGATCTTTTGGTTTGTCTTGTTCTTTATCTGTTCCTGGATCTGTCCCTGGATCTGTTCCTGGATCTGTTCCTGAATCTGGCCCTGGATTTGTTCCTGGATCTGTCCCTGGATCTGTTCCTGGATCTGTTCCTGGATCTGTCCCTGGATCTGTTCCTGAATCTGTCCCTGGATCTGTTCCTGGATCTGTTCCTGGATCTGTCCCTGGATCTGTTCCTGGATCTGTTCCTGGATCTTTTTTCCCAATCAACTCTATAGAATCAACAAATATTGTTCCAACAGGCTCATCAACAAGCCCTAAATATAAATTCAATTCAATTATCTCACTAGGATCTAAGTCTCCTGATCCTCCGTACCATGATGGATAATCAAACTCCTCAAAGGGAATCTCAATTATTTGCGGATCTTTTCCCCCTTCTAGAGTTCGTGTAACTTCCATTACCTCATTAGAACCTGTTTTTACTTGCACAGTAAATTTAACAGAATATTCCGAAGATTTTAGCCATAGTCTAAGTTTATTAAAGTTAGTCCAATCAACGTTTGGCAAAGCTGTAATTAAACCAGCATAACCAGGGCCAGTAAGATCATATTCAAGCTTTATAGAATGCGTCCCACTTTCTTTGAACTCTTCACTTAATGAGCCAGTAATTACGCCTCCACCTGTATTACGATTTCCATACCTATTTAAAAACTCATTTTGATTCTCATAAGAGTCAAAATTATCGATTATACGAGTTTGTATAAATCTTATATCATCAACTAATAAACTACCTTTTACGGGCGCTTCTCCCTTCTGAACTATAAAACTAAAGCCTTTTAATTTATCGAGATCTATGTTTTCGTTTTCATTATCAATATGTCGAAAACTATTTAAAGGAATATTAATAAATGTGCCTTTATTACCTGAGATAGAAACATTTTTTCTCCACACTTCATTATTTTCGGTTTTTAGTAATAAAGTTAACTCTCGATTGTATCCATCAGGCTTTACCCAAAATTGTAAGGTGTCATAAGCACTTCTTTTTAAGACTTCCAATTCTTTTTCTAAACCAGCAAATGATTTTGATCCTAGATCATAATCAATTTTCAGTGAATATTCACCGCTATTTTTAGAAGCAGCGTTAAGTTCAATAGTAGCATCTCCACCGTTTGGTATTGAAGAATATGAGGATTTTGCTAACAAACTTTCTCCACCGTAATGTTCTCCTGCATCAATAATATGTGGAAGTAGTTCACTAGGAAATGAGATTTCACCTGAACCTACCGCTACTTGTAACTTACTAATCTGAGAATTATTATTCTCTTCAGGAAAATAAACCCTCAAGTATTTCACATTTGTTGAAAGGTTTTCAACATTGTAATTTGTTTTATACCATTCACCGCCTAAATAACTTATCTCAGCAGTTACTTCATCGAATTTTTCCCCATCTGTGGAAGTGAAAAATGTAAAACCTTGTCTTTCACTAGGCTTAGACTCACTAAATGTCTCTAATTTAATGGCATTCATATCTCCTAAAGTCCTATATTGTATAAATGCTTCCTCACTATCTGTACGAATAAGTTTTGATTGATCTTGACCAGTTAATTCTTTATTTTCATGATCAAATTCTAAATTGTCGCTAAAAAGAAACATATTCGTGAAATCATCCATATTATCAACTAGTACGCCTGAACTCATTAAAGGCTTAACAGGTTTTAATACTGTTCCATCTCCAACATATTCAATCGAAACATTCCTTATCTCCCCTGCTTCTTTTTCCCCATCAGGATATACAATTTTCAATTGATTTGCACCATCAACTTCAGTACTTGAAAAATTATATGTTGATTCTGATTTTTCAGGAGTAACTTCTGTAAATTTAATACCATCACTTGATAAATAAAATTCAAAATCTGCTACCCCATTAACAGAAGCATCGATAGTGAATGATAAAATCGAACTCGGAGTTCTATAAGTAATAGATTTATCATCTGAATAGTATTGTTTGGACTGATCATCCAAAGAGTCTTCTAATGTATACTTTGCAACAATTGGTCCTATTACATTCGAATAAGGACTTTCTCCACTATCATTTTCACCTTTTACTCTGTAATAGTATTCTTTCCCTGAAACTGCTGTTAAATCTGCATACATATCTTCTCCAGGAGCGACATCATCAAGAATTCCATCACCGACAACTTCCCATCCCTCTGAAGGATTTGCACTTCTTTCAACTGTATAAGAACTAGCCCCCGTTGATCCTCTCCATCTAAGATTAGAAATAGAATCAGATTCAAACATGACTGGTGGTTGCTCTGGCTTCGGTAATTTTGGAGTATCTTCACCCTGAATCTCATATGCTTTTTCTCTCAGTATCTTCATTACATTAGAAGCATCATAATAGTCACCAGAAGGCATTCCTGGCCAATGATAAGGACGATATAAAATACCATCAACAACCATTTCATCATGTCGGATAAATCCCCCATTAAAACTATGTGGTCTCAGGCTCCAAAGCATTGCTCCAGATGTTCCCGTTTTTATCACTTCATCCAACATAGCCTCTATCTCAGATGTTGGTTTAAATCCAAATTCACCAACTATAAAAGGTTTTTCATTCTGGGAAGCTTTTGCTTTATCCTCTATTACTTTGTTTGCATAATTACCGCTATAATAATGACTTTTCACAATATCTATGTTTGGATCCTGTAATGCCGCATCAGTAATATTTTTATAATTATGAGGTAATTCCATCTGGTTTCCTGAAATTAATAACTGATTAGTATTTATACTCTTGTAATGAGCTGCAATTTCAGTCATCCATTCTGGTGCAACCATTAACTCGTTTCCTGTTTCCCATGCTAATATTGCCGGATCATCTTTATATTTTACACCTGTATAGCTATTAACTCTGTTTAACACTTTTTCCATAACGAGCTTAAAGTCTTCAATTAGTTGTGGGTCAGAGTAAAAATCTAACCTTTCCTTACCTCTAAAGTATGCAAAGTCAGTAATTCCGCCCGGTGGCCAATCCCAATTATCTATGAAAGGTATGATTACTCTAATTTCATACTCATTCGCTAGCTGCAGTAATTTATCCATAGATTTAAATGCTTCTTCGTTTATTTGTCCAGGACCAGTAATATGTCGTATAGCATCTTCATGATCATTTTTATCTTTTACAGTTAGAGAATATGTCCTAAATACTTTTCCCCCTACTTGCTCAATTGTTCTAACAGCATCTTCTTGTTCAAAGGCTGTAGGCATTATACCTCCCACCTCATCTTCATTGTACAAAGCTCCAGGATAATTATATGAAATAAAGCGGAACTCGTTTTCTCCATCGAAAAGTTTATCCCCCTTGGTGGAAATAAAGTGATCAAAAGGAGACTCCATTTTTATTCTTGCTTTTTCAAATTCAATCATTGCATCTTTGATTTTTGTTATTTCATTTTTTATTATTTCCTCTGTTGATTCTGGATCAACAGAAATATCTTTTGCATGTAAAATTGTTTGATTGAATTTATTGTGCGACTCTTCAGAATACTCACCATAATTGGATCCAATTTTAGCTTCTGATATAATTATCTCCGCATTCTCAATTTGATATTTTAATTCATCAAGTAAGCTAGAGCCTTGGATAGGACCAATCGCATCACTCAAAACTGGTTCTCCAGCAATTCCAGCGGTATCAACAGGTGTAACTTCTAACTTTATATATTTATCTATTAATTCATTAGTAGGAACATACTCTTTTCCATTTGCTTTTGAGATTTTAGTATATTCTCCATCTAATTCATCAGATTGCAGCCAACGATATATTGAATATCCTTCACTTACTCCAGTTTCATGAGTATATTCATAATTTCCTACTAATTTTTTTGTTACTTTTAGATCTCCTGTTATAGTAACATTACTTACAATTGGAGCTGCTGGTAAAGGTTCAGCTACTACAGGATCACCAATATAAAAGTCATCGTAATATGCCGTTTGGCTCGTGTCAGAAACATAAATTATTACATTTTCATTTTCTCCACTATTGAAACTCAATTCGTATTTCTTCCAATCTTCTTGGTCAGAGGTATAATTCTCTGCAATAGTAGATTCATCAGCTGCTAATACTTTATACGCAGCTCCTCCTCCACCTTTTCCATAAAAAGATAGGCTATAATCAACATTAGGGCTGACGTCAACAGTAAATTTGATACCATTCCAATCTTGCGGACCACTTGTCTCCAATGAATATTCACCGGAATTTTTCTCGTCACTTGTTATGACGAACTTAGAATTACCACCTGTATTCCAGCCCGCAAAATCGCCTGTTTCAAAACCACCGTTACTAACTAAATTTTTAAGCTCTTCCGTTAAAGTAAAATCATCATAATATGCTGTTTGACCTGAATCTGAAATGTAAACTATTACACTATCATTTTCTCCACTATTAAAACTCACTTCATATTCAAACCATTCATCTTTTGCCGAGGTATAATCCTCAAAAATAGTAGATTCATCAGCTGCTAATACTTTATATGCGGCTCCTCCTCCACCTTTTCCATAAAAAGATAGCACATAATCTGTATTCTGTTTTACTTCTACTGTATGTTTAATGCCGTTCCAATCTTGCGGACCACTTACCTCTAGGGAATGATCACCTTTATTAAATTCATCTAATGTTATTTTAAATTTTGGACTATCACTAGTGTTCCAACCTGATAAATCACCTGTTTCAAAACTACCATTGGTTATTAAATTTTTTTCTTCTGCATTAGCAATACCTACCTTATATCCAAAAATACTTCCATAGGGAGATAAAATGGTAATTAAAAGAATAAAAATTAATGCCAGTGATATGCTCTTATTTTGTACCTTTTTTCTTCGCATATTCCCTCTCCTTTTCTACTAAATACCCATTAAAAAAATCTCTAAAAATAAGTAACCATGAACCACCCCTTTCCAATGAACTTTATATTATTTTTGTTATATTTTTTTATTATTTTTATTATAAGATAAATCATATTATTTTGTAAACGCTTTATTAAAACTAAAATAAAAGAAATTAAAATTTTCCCTGTTCAACATTGTCTTGAATATGGATATCCATGGAATAAATTCCTTTTAATATTCTAAAGGGCTTATCTTAGTTATATTTTTATTATTTATAAAATAAAAATATAAACTATCAGTATTGCTAAAACCTAAATAATAAAATAAAATCCTATGGAAATATTTAGCCACAGGATTTTATCTATTAAAACTTTAAATTGCATGTCTTCTATTCTAGTAATGCCTACCACTGTCGGATAACTTGCCACTGTTGGTTTAAACCTTCATTAAAATCAGATTGTACAATTCCAATCCCTTCGCTCAAACCCCCACCTGAAACCTCAATAGCTTTATTACTCCAAACATTTCGAATAGAGTAATATCCATTTCGGAGATCTTGAATAATCCACCTTTGACTAATCTTATTCAAGTCTTCATTCTGAACAATATTAGCATTATTATGTCTATAGTAATTTTCTACCTCTAACGATTTCCAATTATTAACATTTTTTATTTCAAATCCTTCTTCAACTAATCCAAATGTAAACTGTTGGGCTAGACCACCATTATCGGACCATTGCTGCAATGGTATATTATTCTGTGTTGATGATTCTGGAACATCCAAAACTAATCCACTATTTCGATTTATTAGCTTATATCCACCATTTACATCTATAGACCAATTTCCCTCTACTCCCAATAAATTGACACCTTTAATCCGATAATATACCTCTCCCCCAGGATAAGTAGGATCTACCCATGGAGTATCTATATCGGTTGGTGAGCAGTTGCATACATTGGTCCATGGACCATAAGGTGAGGTAGAACGCTGAATAATATATTCAGAAGCAAAAGTAGTCCCTCTCCATGTAATCGTTCCATTATTATTACTAGTTAAAATAGGTGTACCTGGCACTCCATGACTTGGGATTTCTCTTCCATCTATCCAGTATGCATGTTCTCGTAATTTTTGAGCTCTTTCCCTCATATCCACACTCGTACCAGGATAATGTAAAGTAAAACCATCGTTATGTTGCACATAACCGTATTGATCATTGTGTCCGAATAATGACCAATAAGAATCTCCTGATATATTTGAATTACTCCTTATTGTATGTAACCAATCTTCAATATCATCGACAGATCCATTATTCCATGAATACTCCCCAATCACGAATACTTTACCGGCATTTGTTACATCTAATGCATGTGCATTCAATTCATCTACATTTGGGGGATAGTAATGTGCATCAATAATGTCAATCTCATTTACTTTTACTGCTGGCCAATCAACCCCAAATCTAGATCCAGCTGATATTAGATGATTACCGTCAATAGATCGAATATGATTTGCAATTGACTGGTACCAGTTTTGCTTTTCCTGAAACATATCTGTCTCCGTTTCTAGTTCATTACCAATTTGCCAAGCTAAAATAGCCGGTTCATCCTTTAATTTGATATCAGTATATACATTGGTATGGTTTAATAGTTCTGAAATATATTGTTTATACCCATTTATAATATTAATATCAGTATAAAATTTGTCCCACTCAGCTGGATAATCATTCCCATATTCATCTTTTCCATCGTATCCATACCAACGTACCCATGTTTTCTTTCCTCCATGATAATAATCCCAATTATCTACTAGAGGAATAATAATTCTTAAGCCTCGTTCTTTAGCAGCTGCAATAGCATAATCTACTCGACGAAGTGCTTCTTCACTTAAAGGACTGTTCTTATCTGGTTTTAGTGTAAGACTATACCCATTCTTAATACCAACACTAGCTCCCAAGGAATGTGAACGAACAACTGAAGCTCCCATCTCAACAGCAGTATCTAGTACATCATTTACCCGAAATGCTGTAGGATAGCTTTGAGTGTCACCAGTATTCTCATCCAATCCTAACCAATAAATATTTGGACCTGAATACTTAAATACTTCTCCATTAAGCATAAGGTTTTTTCCATCCCTGTATACAAAGTCAGTAATTGGGGATGCTTCTACTTTTTTAATAGTAGAAATTGAGAGCTGTAGAGTAAATAACATAGAGGTGATTAAGCATAATTGAATAATTTTCCTTTTCATAGTGCTTCCTCCTATTTATCGCTATTATTGTTAACGCTTACATTATAATGCTAAAATAACTTAATCTATGAAAAATAAAATACGCTTAAAATAATTCGGAGAATTCTAGATTGTATATATGGTATCAGTAACTCTCCATTCCAAAAGTAATAGAATGGAAAGTCATGATATTTAGAACTGATTTATTAAAATTTATGGGGGCTATACTTTGAAAGTAGTTATTATTTAACAGAACCTTGTGTAATACCGTTATAAATATGCTTTTGAAGTAATAGAAAAATAATTAGTGTTGGAATAATTACTATCATTATTCCAGCACAAATTACTTCCCAAGATGATCCCATAGGTCCTTGGAATTTAAATAATGCTGTTGATACAACACTCAAATCTTTTTTAGGCATATATAAAAATGGAGTATAAAAATCATTGTAAATATTTACTCCTTTAACAATAACCACTGTAACGATTGCTGGTTTTAAAAGTGGCAGGATAATTTTTCTAAAGACAGTAAAATACGAAGCTCCATCAAGCAATGCAGATTCATCCAGAGAAACAGATATATTATTTAGAAACTGCATAAAGATATAAACAGCAATGATATCTGTTCCCATATATAAAATGATTGCCGCCCAATGAGTATTGAATAAACCTAGTCCATTTACAATCTGAAACGTTGCAACTTGTGTTGTTACACCCGGTATCAATACTGCAAGTAAAAATGCACCAAGAAGAATCTTTTTGCCTTTAAAATCAAACCTGTTTAACACATAGGCAACCATTGAACCAGTTAATGTTGCACCTATTAATGATAAAACAAGTATAACAGTTGTGTTTAAAAAACCTACAATCATATTCCCCTCTATAAAGGCTCTAGTAAAATTATCAAAATTTAACCAATTTTCAGGCGGGGTTAATGGATTGGTTGAGTTATATTCATCGCTCGTCTTAAAAGAGGCAAATAGAATAACAGTTATAGGAAGCAAAGCAACGAACACACCCAACAATAAAGAGAAATATTTTATAAATGTAAATATATTTGCTTTGGTACCCCTCATTACTCTGTCTCCTTTTTAAAAGCAAGTCTTTGGATAATTGTAACAACAACTACAATTCCTAATAATACAATTCCCATAGCAGATGCTAAACCGAATTTATTGAATTTAAATGCTAGATCCACTGTTTGAATAACAAATGTTTCACTACCGTTTGCCCCTCCTGTCATAATATAAGGAATCTCAAACACACTAATTGCACCACTAACAGCCAAAATCAAATTAAGCTGTATAATCATCATTATGCTAGGTAAGATAATATACCTAAATTGATACCATTTATTTGCCCCATCAATTTCTGCAGCTTCATATACTTCTTTAGGAATTGATGAAATGGCACCTAAAAAGATAATAAAGTTAAACCCCATGTATCTCCAAACAGAAGTACCTGCTAGCGAGATATTAATTATATCCGGATTCCTTAACCACTGTTGTATTAATCCTTCTAGACCAATAATAGTAAGAAATGTATCTAATGTACCTTCAGGTCTAAAAAAGAATAAAAACATAAAACCAATAGCAACCCCATTTAGTAGATAAGGAAAGAATAAAACTCCTTTAAAGAAGTTTTTAAATCTAACATTAAAACTCAGAATTGTAGCGAAATATAAAGCAATTCCCATCTGCACAAATGTTGCAACAAAATAGTATACACTTACCTTAAATACCTGGAAGTATTCTGGATCAGTAAATATATCTATATAATTATCTAAACCAACAAATTCTTTAGTAGGACTAAACCCATTCCACTCAGTAAAGCTATAAAAAAACATATTTATTACTGGTAAATAAGAGAAGGTTACTAATAATAGTACCGGTATTAATGAAAATGAAAATATAACTAATTTTCTTTGTGAGTTATAATTCATTTTAGATTTTATAAGTTTCAATATACTCTCTCCCTTTTATATATTTCATAAGGGTAAAATGTCTTTTAGTCATTATTTTTAGTTCATTATCTAAAAAGAGGAAGCTCTGAGTCTTCCTCTTTTTAAAAACTACTAAAAACCTTTATTCAACACCTAATTCTTCTCTTGCTTCTTTCCATTTTTGATTTAATTCTTTCGTAATATCATTATAACTTTCGTCTCTATTGCCAATTCCAGCCTCAATAATTCTTTGTTTAAATGCATCTAAGCCAAAGCCTACTTCACTTTCTTGGTCAAGCTTCCCAAATAGATCCTCTTCACCTTCTTTTGCAGGTAAATTTTCGATAAATTGAACATTCGCCGTTTCGAAATCTGCCAAAGATTCAGGTAATTCAGCGCCTTTAACAGGAGAAATTGCTCCGGCCTCTACTGCAAATCCAGATTCATTAATAAACCAGTCTAACCAAGCTCTAGCAGCTTCTTTATTTTCAGAATATTTATTGATCCCCATTTTGTAATCCCCAGCCATTGCTGCATATCTTGACCCATCTTCATGTGTAAATGGGAATGGCATATACGCAATATCTTCTGGGTTATCACTTAAAGCTTGTACTTGTGAAACAGCCCAAATCCCTAAGAACATAGCTCCTACTTCACCATCTGCGAGCATTTGTTTTGATTGCTCCCAGTCAGTTGTAAATGGATCTTCCTCAATTAATTCTTGATTTGCTAAATCATACATTAGCTTATATAACGTGTGATGTGGTCTACCTTCAGCAAATGGGTCATCAATGTGAGGAACCTTTTGCGAAACATAATCTCCTTCACCAGCAATTGCTAGTCTCTGATTCTCCCAATCACTCAAAGGCCAACCAGCAGAAAAGTTAGTATAATAAGGAGTTGCATCAGTATTTTCTTTAATTTTCTTCATTGCGTCTAAAAATTCTTGTGGAGTAGATGGTAATTCTGTAACACCTGCATCTTTAAATACTTTCTTATTATAAACTGCTCCGTAAGTATTAACTTGGACTGGAATACCATATGTTGTGCCTTCATATGAATACTCATCAGCAAATAAATATTTTTCTAATAATTCTTCTTCTTTTCCTAGTGGTTCAAAAAACTGTGGTAATTCATTTCTTGGCATATAAGGTATTAACAATACATCACCATAATCTTGACTATTCAACCTTACTTTTGTTTGACCCTCATAATCTGTTAATGCCTCAAAATTCACTTCTACATCTGGATATGTTTTATTAAATTCTTCTGCATACTCCGGTAGTTTCGTATCAACAAGATCAGTTCGGTTAGTCAATACTGTAATCTCTCCACTAATGCTGTCCTCAGAGCTTCCATTTCCATTAGTACTTGGTTCAGTTGTATTATTACTAGAACATCCTGCAAAAAGTGATGCAGCTAATAAAAATGTAAAAGGCTTATAAAACTTTTTTCTATTCAACTTTTTTCCCCCTTTTATTTATTTTTCTTCCTTACAATTAAAGTTTACTTTGATAGCGTTTTCCTGTCAATATATTTTATGATAAAAAATAAATAAAAAAATAAGATAAATAACAAAAATGAAGTTACCTTACAAAACAAAAAGGCTATTATCAAACTCCACGATAATAGCCTTTCAATAAAATTACTCTGTTCCTTTTTTAAAAGATAAAACAGATTCCCTAAGTAATAGCTCACTTGCAACAATGATTTTTTCTTTCGGTGCATTTTTTAAGTCAATTCTATTAAGCAGAGCTCTAACAGCTCGTTTACCTAATTCTTCCTTAGGTACGTCAATAGTTGTTAAAGTTGGTTTTAATAAGTAAGAGTCCTCAATATTATCAAACCCAGTTACAGATATCTCATCCGGAATTCGAATATCTAACTCTTGTAAAACTTTATATACATGCAAAGCAATAGAATCGTTAGCACAATATAAAGCTGTTGGTAATATATTTCCCTCTGTCTTAAGCTTCTGTAGCCAATCTTTAATATCAATAAACATTTCCGCACTATCATCTTTTATTAGTTTATAAAAGTCATTACTTATCGATATATCATTTTCTTCTAATGCAGTCCTAAAACCTAACCACCTATCGAAGAAACTCCTCGAATAATTTATATTGCCTACAAATTGTATATTTCTATGGCCAAGTCCTATAAGATAATTTGCAAGCAAATAACTGCTATCAAAGTTATTTGAAAAGACCGTATCCGTTGGGCAAAGCTTATCTTCATGATCGATTAAGACAACAGGTACTCCTTTATTTTGTACTTCTAATATAATCTGTGTTCCAACCTCACCTACGCCTATTAATCCTAAAAAGCCTTCGGGATTAAGAGCACGAGGTAAGCTTTTAAAGTTATTTTCTGTTAGTATTACCATTCCTAAGTTCATATTATCCAGGGTATCTGATATCCCTTTTATTATCGGTCCCCAATATATTGACTCCTTTAACTGACTACGTATATTGGGCATTACTATTAATACACTATTATTATCTATACTTTCCTCAACGTTTTCTTTCTTTATATCTGTATTGTTAATACCTTTTTGTGTAAAATATCCTAATTGTGATGCAACTTGAAATACTTTTTCTCTTGTTTCATCCTTTACTCCACTTTTTCCAGAGAGAGCTCTAGATACTACAAAATTAGAAATTCCAAGGTAATCTGCAATCTGTTGAATAGTTACCTTTTTTGCCACAGATAAGCCCCTTTACTTTTTTTATTTTATTATATCACAAAAAAATAAAAAAAATAAAAAATATTAGATTGAGAATAAATTTAAACCTAATTAATTATTATTTAGTGTTATTTTATTATATATTTCAGCACAGGTAATCATGATAATGTAATATAAATTACACAACTATCTTTTTCTTAATCATAATAGTTTTATAGTTAAGAAGAGTTAGCCTCAACATAGACTTACCATCATTTTATATTACTCAATTAAACTTATCATTTGCACTTTGTAAATATTCTACATATTTTGTGGGTTATTATTAATTAATCCTGGATTTTCCTCACCTAAGACGTGTTAATAACACTTATCGATAGTGGAGAAAAAATATATATTATAGTCCTGCAAGTGAATCATGTAATGTAATATCAAAAACGAACTTATTAAATTATAATACTGATAAGTTTAAGTAAAAAACAAAAAAGCCCCAATCCCTTATTACCAAGGAACTGAAGCTTCCAACTTCTGATGATCCGAGAGGGATTCGAACCCCCGACCCCTACCCTGTCAAGGTAGTGTTCTCCCACTGAACTATCGGATCAATATATTATTTTTATGTAACGCTTTAAGCTACATATTCTATTATATTCAGTTACCCACCTCAAGTCAACACTTCTTCTCTATCACTGTTCGACTTATTTCCCAGAAAATATTTGAATCATGTCAAAATGGACTTATCATATGACAAAACTCTCCCATTTTGACACGATTCTCATCATTATTTTTCAAAACCCTAGACTTCTATTTCTACTGTTGTATCCCCTTTTCTTCAAAATATTTCGCTGCACCTGGATGTAATTCCAGATTTCCCAATCCTTCAAGTGCAGTTTCAGGTGTAATCAGTTCACCCTTAGCATGCGTAATTTTATCTGTGTTCTCAAATAATGATTTTGTCATCTCATAGACTAGCTCTTCATCTAAGTCATTTGTTACAACAAGCATTGCCTTTACAGCGACGGTTGTTACGTCTTCTTCTATCTTATATGTTCCTGCAGCAACTGTATCTTGTGCATAATAGGGATACTGATCAATTAATGCTTGTATTTTATCTTCTGCAAATGGAACAATCACGATATCGTTTTGTGCTGATAGTGCTTCTACCGCGCCTGTGGGAGTCCCAGCTGTAATGAATGCTGCGTCGATGGTTCCAGCTTGAATGCCATCAGTTGATTCATCAAATGATAGGTTTTGAGGTTTAATATCTTTATCTGTTAATCCATGAGCCTCTAACACTTGCATGGCATTGATATATGCCCCGGAACCTGGTGCACCTACTGATACGGCTTTCCCATTTAAATCTTCTACTGACGTAATACCACTATCTTTCGTTGTGACAAGTTGAACTGTTTCCGGATATAACGATCCAATTGCTTGAATATTATCTATCGCGTTTCCTTCAAACATTTCTAATCCATCAATGGCATATGCGGCAATGTCTGTTTGTGAAAATGCTATTTCCGCTTCTCCAGCTCTTAAGGTTTCCATGTTTTCAGCTGAAGCACCTGATGTTTGTGGTGTTATATTTGCATTCGTGTTGTCGGTAATAATTTTTCCTATCTGGCCGCCGAGTGGATAATATGTTCCACCGGTACCACCTGTTAAAAGACTTAAATCTTGCTTATCACCTGAATTATTTTCAGATTCATTCGTGCCCTCTTCTTCATTTGTATTACCCGAATCAGCACCACTATTACAAGCAGCCATGACCAACATGAAGGCAAGGAGTAGGATAAACAACAAGCTATGACGCATTTTTATCATCTCTGTTCCCCCTTTGAAATTTTAGGTAAAGCGCTAGCTCTTTTTTATATATGATAAAACCTCTCTGTACATGCATATGAATCTTGATAGATTTCCTATATCTACCAACATAGATCGCTAGTTCCCAGATAATTCTGTATAGTATAATATCTATACGTATCATCATAAAAACGAAAGAAGAAGGATAACCAATGGCACTTGATCAGAAAGAAATCTTAACAAAAATCATTGATACAAGTCCTGATATTATTGTATTGAAGGATCACAAGGGTCGTTGGATTAAGACAAATCAGCGAACACTTGATATTTTCGGGTTAGATGAACATTCTTATGAAGGTAAAACAGATGAAGAACTGGGAAAACTAAGTGCTCGCATTGCTCCCTTTGCACCCGACTTTGAATCCTCTGACCAGAAAGCATGGGATGAAGAAAGACAAATTAAAATAGAAGAAATTATTACAATCAACGGAAAGGATCATATATTTGAAGTCATAAAAACCCCTGTCTACGATTCACTCGGAAATCCCGATACAATTGTCGTCATCGGTCGGGATATAACTGATTTATTAAGCAGTAATCAAACATATAAATCTATATTTGAACACCATCCCTATGGTGTCTTTTCACTAGATACAGATGGGATTTTTCTAGATATAAATCAGGAGCTTCAAAAAATCACTGGATATCATAAAGATGATCTTATTGGTCATCACTTTGAATCTGTTATTGCAAAGGATAATCTTCCATTCATAATGGAGAAGTTTGATCATGTTAAATACGGACAAACTCAAACACACGAAGCAAAGATTGTTAGAAAAGATGGTATATTTGTTGACTTACAAATTACAACAATTCCTTCTATGTTAAATGGAAAATTAATAGGAATACATGGAGTTGCCAGAGATATAACAGATCAAAAACTAAGTGAACATGTAAAAGTTTTTCAGTACAGATATTTAGAAAGAATTGCGTCTGGAGAACCTATTCAAAAGATTTTACAAGGTATCGTTGAAACTGTTGAGATGCTGTCAAATCAAAGTTATTGTTCGATTATGCTTTATGAAAAAGAACATAATTGGCTTCGTGTGGCATATGCTTCCAAACTTCCTTCATCATTTTTGGAACGGGTAGACCAGTTTCCTGTTATGTCTAACAATGCTTGCTGTGGACATGCAGCCTACACAAAAAAGTTAACAATTACCTCAAATGTAGAGACCGATCCTAATTGGGAAAAATGGAGGAGCTTTGCATTAGATCATGGTATTCATTCGTGTTGGTCAATGCCGATTCTGTCGACTAAAGGTATTCTCTTAGGAACATTCGCTATTTACCATCCTCAAGTTCGTGCACCAGAACGCTACGAGATTGAGTTGCTAAATGTTTTTAGCTATCTTTCCGGTCTCGCATTGGAACGAAATATAAAAGAGCAGGAAATCCATTATTTAGCATCACATGACATATTAACAGATCTTTATAACATTCGTTTCCTTCATGAAATTTCCCAAGACATTATTCAAGAAACGAAGGAGAATAAAACGAAATTTGCGATTTTAGTCATGGACTTAGATCGTTTCAAACCGATTAATGATTCATTTGGTCATGCATTCGGTGACAAGCTTCTTCAACAAGTTGCCAAAAGAATTACCGATCATGTGCGTGATGGTGATATTGTTTCTCGTATGGGCGGCGATGAATTTGTCCTTCTTTTACGGGATGTTTCTGATAAAAAACTTCTATTAACGATTGCAGAAAGAATTATTCATGAAATCAGAAAACCTATTATAATAGAGAATCGAGAATTTCATGTTACTGCAAGTATTGGGATTAGTATTTTTCCGGATCATGGAAACTCCTTAGATCTTCTCATTAAGAATGCCGATATTGCTATGTATCAAAGAAAAGGAGCTGGCGGTAAGTCTGTCGCATTGTATGATGAATCAATGACAGAGCGAGGAATTGAGTTATTCATGCTTAACGAGGAGCTTCGCCATGCATTAAGTAAGAACCAATTCGAACTATATTATCAACCTAAGATGAATGCAGAGATAGGGAAAGTAATCGGTTTTGAGGCCTTAATCCGTTGGAATCATCCCAAAAAAGGATTAGTCGGTCCAGCTCATTTTATCCCTACAGCAGAGGAAAGTGGCTTTATCGAACAATTAGGTAGTTGGGTCATTTGGGAAGCATGCAGGCAACTCCACGAGTGGAAGAAACAGCAGTATCCACTTGTCCCTATAGCGGTTAACGTCTCAATCAATCAGTTTATCCTTACTGACATTCCAGCACTTGTAGAAGAAACATTATCTGAATTTGACCTACCTCCTAATTGTTTAGAAATTGAAATCACTGAAAGTGTTCTCAACCAACATAATCAGCATATCCAACATTCTGTGAAACGATTGCAGAATTTAGGAGTGAAAATTTCGATTGATGATTTCGGTACAGGTTATGCTTCTATTACGTATTTAAGACAAATTCGCATTGATACAATTAAAATTGACCGGTCATTTATTTCAACTCTTCCAAATAACCAGGAAGATGCTGCCATTGTTTCTGCCCTTATTACTCTTGCTCGTGAGTTGAATATTCAAATTATTGCAGAAGGTGTTGAAACAAAGGAACAGCTGGACTTCCTATTATCTAAGGGTTGTACAGATTTTCAAGGATATTATTTTAGTCAACCTCTTCCTGCACAAAAAATAATAGAGCTTATAAGCAAAAGAAAGAGCTAACCTCAAAAAGTTAGCTCTCTTCTTAACTTATGCATTCACATTTTCCTTCTTCTTCACAGCCGGAAGCTTCTCCAATGCCGCATCAAAATCCCTAATTAAGTCTTCCACCTTTTCCAATCCTACACTTAATCGAAGTAATCCATCAGAAATCCCACGCTTTTCACGTTCAGCTGGAGGCATTGCTGCATGCGACATTTTTGCCGGGTAGGAAAGAATCGATTCAACCGCCCCTAAGCTTACAGCGAAAACAGGAAGCTCAACATTCTCCACCAACGTTCTTACTGCATCTCCATCCGCTAGTTTAAATGATAAAACCGCACCAGGTCCGTCTGCTTGATACCGCTGTGTATCATGTCCCGGATGAAAGCTTAAGCCCGGGTAGTATACTTCAACCACCTTTGGATGGTCAGCTAAAAACTCAGCGATCTTTAATGCGGAAGCTTGTGATTGCTGCAATCGAACATGCAATGTTTTTAACCCTCTAAGAACTAACCATGCATCCTGCACACCAAGAACTGCTCCGAATGCATTTTGTAGTTTATATAAGCGATCCCCAAGCTCAGGGTCTTTTACAACCGCAAGTCCTGCAAGTACATCACTATGACCTGCTAAAAACTTTGTTGCACTATGAAGCACAACATCCACACCAAGCTCTAATGGTCTTTGAAGTTCTGGTGTCAAAAACGTATTATCTAAAAAGGTTAAACAATTATTGGCTTTTGCTAAATTCACTATACCTTGAATGTCCGTTACCTTTAACAACGGATTTGAAGGTGTTTCCATATAGATCACTTTCGTATTTGGTCTAATTTCAGATGCAACCTGATGAAGATCTGTCATATCAACAAATGTATGCTCAATTCCAAAACGAGTTAATACATCTGTAATAATCCGAAATGTCCCGCCATATACGTCCTCGGTTACCAATACGTGATCACCTTGCGATAATAATAAGAATGCTGTTGAAATAGCAGCCATCCCTGAAGAAAATGCCAATCCTCTGGATCCACCCTCTAATTCTGCGATAGCTTGTTCCAGAGCTTCACGTGTCGGATTTCCTGAACGGGCATAATCATACTTACCAAATTCATCAATATTAAATTGATGAAAAGTGGAAGAATGGTGAATAGGCACACTTACCGATCCTGTGCTATGGTCCACCTTTGATTCATTATGAAGTAGTTTTGTTTGAAATGACCAATTATGATTGCTCAACTGCTACCGCTCCCTTCATTGCTTTAAATGCTTGTGTAAGATCTTCTATAATATCTTCTTCATGTTCAACACCTACTGAAAAACGCAATAACTTGTTACAGACACCATTTGCAATGCGAATTTCTTCAGGTATGTCCATATGAGTTTGAGTCGCCGGATATGTGATAAAGCTTTCAATCCCGCCTAAGCTTTCAGCAAATGAAATAGTTTTTAGGTTTTTCAAAAATGGATTGACCCATGTTTCATCCTGCAAACGAAAAGAAAGCATTCCACCTTTTCCCGGATAAAGAACATCAAGTACATCAGGATGCTCCTCTAAAAACTGTGCAACCTGCTGAGCATTTTGCTGGTGCTGTCTCATACGAAGGGATAATGTTTTCATCCCTCTCATTAGTAACCATGAATCGAAAGGAGATAACACCGCTCCTATTGCATTTTGATGCTGGAAAAACTCATCACTCAGTTCCTGCCCCTTGGTTACAACTAAACCGGCAAGTACATCATTATGTCCACCTAGATATTTTGTTGCACTGTGAATCACAATATCAGCACCATCTAATATTGGTGTCTGAAGAACAGGAGTATAGAAGGTATTATCCACAATTACTAAGATCTCATGTTTTTTTGCAATTGCTGTTAATTCCTTTATATCTGTTTCCTGCATTAATGGATTTGTTGGTGTTTCAATAAATAGTGCTTTTGTTTTTTCATTGATTAACTTTTCTGTTTCCGCTGGATTTGTGAAATCATCGTATTGAAAAGATACTCCGTACTTTCTCCACTCTCTTTCAAATAATCGATATGTTCCACCATATAAATCAGATGAGACGATTAGTTCATCTCCACTTTGAAATAAAGCCATGATCGTTTGGATGGCAGCCATACCCGAGCTGAAAGCAAATCCCCGATCACCATGCTCTAAGTCAGCTATTGCCTGCTCTACAAGCAATCTGGTTGGATTTCCTGTACGTATATAATCAAACCCTGTTGATTCTCCAATCCCTGCATGACGATATGCAGTAGAAAAATAAACTGGAGGGTTTACAGTACCTGTTACATTTTCACTTCTGTTACCAATTTGGGCTAATTTCGTTTCAATTCGTTTGCTCATGTTTGTCACTCCTAAAGTTTGAATTAATCATTATGGACATGAGAGAAAGCATTAAACAAAAGCGCAAGCGCCTTGGTCAGCCCCGACAAGCATAAGACGCAAATGAATAGAAGACGTTCTTTGTCTTCAATTCATTTGTGGCTTATGACCTCGAGGGGCTAGGCGCTGGAGCTGGATGTCTAAGCACCTATCAAAGTACAAGATTTTTTAATATCTTCTAAGGCAAAATAAAAAGTCTTCCCCGTTAAGAAGAAGACTGTGTTGTTTTGAGTGCGCTTCTTCTTATCTCTCAAGCATAAAGCTGGTGTGGCTTGCTGGATTTAGCACCTTGGCACTCGTGAAAGATCTTTCGTAAATGTGTTAGCTTAATATTTACTTATGAACTTAGAACCTACTTAATGTTTAAGTGGGGTTTTTAAAGGCATGTGCGGCTTGCGATGCAAGCCTGCGACAGATGATGAAAAATGCTTCGAACAAACAAAATCGCTTTGTCCGCTTCATTTTTCATCATCTGTCGGTGCTTTTAAAAACCAACATAGGTAGTTTCTAAGAAAATAAATATCAATCACCAGATCTTCACTCGTTATGAACCGGTTGCTGAGGCTTCATAGGGCCAGTCCCTCTGCCTCTCTTG
>DATMFU010000345.1:0-5124 GCA_035556015.1 Niallia sp.
ATTACTTCGATATCCTTACCGTTTATCAGCTATGGATTGATGCCCACTTTATTTAATGGGTTTATAATGGGGATTGTGTTAAGTGTCTATCGACGAAAAAATTTAGTATCAAGTTGTTTGCGGTAGAACAAAACTTCATTAATCGCACATATCACACTTACTTTTATATGAGAGCAAGAAAATGATGAAATCTTTAGACAATAATAAGGATGATGATATGAATAAAAGTATTATGAAAACAATGGATCCAACTATACGACAACTGCTTTCCTTTGCTAGTTCAGAATTTAAGATTGACCAAGAATATGAAAAATATTTAAAGTCTTCAAACCGAAAATTATTTAGTTTTGTAACAGAAGGTGAAATTGTAGGTTGTATAGGTATTGAAATTATTAGTCTGAATGAATGTGTAATGAAACATATTGCTGTTTCTCTAGAACAAAGAGGAAGAGGGATAGGTAGCAGAATGATTAAATGCCTATCTGAACAATACCAATTCATTACTGCAGAGACGGATAAGGAAGCAGTAAACTTTTATCGGAAATATGGTTTTAAGGTAACAAGTTTGGGAGAAAAGTATCCAGGAGTAGAACGGTTTTTATGTGAAATTCGAAACGATAGAGAGTGATATAACGAAGAGGTGTTGATCCAAGAAGGATTAATGCCTTTTTTGTTGAATAGAAAAATAGATAGAAAGGTATGAAGATATGAATACAATAGTAAATGATTTTTTAGAACTAAAAGTAATAGTAAACTCATTCAATGGGCTTGAAAAAAAATACAATTGGCTACTAACAGACCTAGATTGGTCTTACCCTGAAAATTACCTTGATTATTTTGAAGATTATCGCGAATTCAGATCTAGTGATGATGGCCATAATAAATACTGGATTACAGGCGATAAGTTAAGGAAACTTGCAAACAATAAAGAGTTTTATTTTATTTGGGGTGTATTTTCAGCATTTGAGAAGAACGAGACAATTGATTTAGATTATATTAAAGTAGAACCGTATGCAGATGGAAATCCAAATTTCTGGGTGGAAAATCCAAAAATCCAACATCCAAAAGCAGTCGTTGAATTAGTTTTATGGGACTCCTCCTTGATTCTACTACTAAGTAAAAATGATACCTTTTCTAAAAACTTCTGCAACCCTTTTCAAGGTTGGGAAGATTTGAATTCCTACAATCAGAAGTAATTGTTCTTTAGTAAAAGGGTGTTAGAGTTTATTAAAAATGCTGGAACCTGTATTTTTATAGATGTTACGGGAGAGTAGTATTACTAAATTGGAAATCTAAGATTAGAGTTGTTTGTATAATTATTTAATTAATAAGGTAGGTGAGGGATATGTTAACTAAGATTAAAGTTCTACCCGAAAAGGTATCATTTGCTATTGGAATTTCTTAAATATTAATTAGTCCGGTTTTATATTTTTTATTATCATTATTGATTCATAATACATTAATAATAATATTATTAGTTGGAATTGTTTATTTATTAGCTACATTATTTATAGTAAGTGCAGCTGATAAAAGACATTCACGTTTTAATAGAAAAAAGTAGTATGCCAAAAGGAGATAAAATAATCTTGGTTAACAGAGAAGGTTTTGAAGTGAAAATTGCTACAAATCACGAGTGTAGTCTCATTATAAAAATGTTAAAACAGATAGCTCAGTGGATGAAAGATAATGAGATAAATCAATGGCGATTTCTATTAAATGGTGGTGATGATGAAGAGATTGAACAAGCCATCATGAATCGAGAAACATATATTGTTTTGAAAGAGCAGGATATTGTGGCTACCTTCACATTATTATCTAAACAAAGTGAATGGGATAGGCATATATGGGGAAGGGATATTTCTTCAGAATCGCTTTATTTGCATAGACTAGCAATAATTCCTACTTATATGAAGATAGGAATAGGGGGAAGTATTTTGAATTGGATACAAGACAATGTTAGTGATAAAGAATTTCTTAAATTAGATTGTGTAGCAACTAATAGTAAGTTAAATAATTTTTATCAGTGCAATGGTTTTGAACTTATTGGTGTAACTGATGGACATAGTAAATATCAAAAAAGGTTAATAAAAAATTAGAATTTCTTCAACTAAATGGGTGCGTTGATTCAAGGGATTAACGGCCCTTTTTGAAGAAGTAATTAAACTAACAGGTGCTAGAATTTATATTAATGTTTTGTGCTACTAATCTAGCACATTGGAAATAATATTTGGTATAATAAATTGTTACTCAAGAATATAAAAAACTAGAAATAAGGTGTCAAAAATTTTAAGCAAGGTTTCAAATAGCATGATCAAAGAAAAAAAACCGGTCATTTTGGTGTTTTTTTCTAAAATGAAGGGACAAGTAGAAAACCCTCTAAAGGTAAACGTGAAGGATGTATGTGCAACATTTATTAGTGTGACTATCACACTTCTCTTACTTATTACTTTAACTGCATATACGTCAACACCTTGGCTTAATGCACCATTTGGAGCAAGTTGTTTATTGGCTTTTGGTGTCTGGAATTCACCGTTTTCCCAACCAAGAAATATAATTGGAGGACATCTGCTTACTTCACTAGTCGGCTTGACAATATATCATTTATTCGGAAATGAGGAGTGGACAATTGCTTTAGCAGTTGGTTTAGCAATTGCACTAATGATGATTACTAAAACAACGCATCCACCTGCAACAGGAAATCCGATTATTGTCATATTAGGAGCTCACAGTTGGAGCTTTTTATTTTCTCCTATATTAATAGGAACAGTAGTCATTGTAATAATGGCACTCATCGTTAATAATTTACAAAGAGACCGTGTTTATCCTATATTTTGGATATGAAGTATTTAATAATTAGTACATAAATTTTTTAGATGATATAAAAAAATATGTAGTAGATTATGAAAATATGTATAGAGACGACAGGGGTGTTTCTTGAAAAACTGGCTGCCATTACGGTAGCCAGTTTTTATTTAATCTAATAAAGCAGGTTATCTAAATAATAATGTAGAAATAAATATCAATCAAAATAAGTATTTTTAATTAAAGGAGTTATAACTAAGTGGAGAAAACCATCATTGAACCAGAGATGAAGACATCATCGTTTATAGGGGTATTTACAGATGTTCTACCATTTGTTCTTTTAGCGGTACTAGTTTTACTCATTGTTGCCATTGTATATGTCGTAAAGATTGCTAATCGTTATTTAGTTAATAGCGAAATAGCCGAACAAAAAGTAAGTGAGGGGAAAATGACAATATTTCCTGAAGAAATTGACTTACTATCGTTATTCGAATGTGAACCAATGTTATTAGATAAAAATTCACCATTTTATTATAATGAAGCAACATACCGATTTTCGAATGGAGAGGAAGACTTTATTGTTACTCTTTCTCCCTCTTATGGTGAAGTCAAAATACAAGTAACCCAACGTATTTCTAATAGATTGTTGTCATATGTAGACTTAAAATGTGTTAGAAAATTTGAAATTAGAACAGATAGAAAAGAAGATTCAAGTGTGTTATTAACAGTTGTTAATGAGGACACGCAACAAATGATTGAAATTGCTTTCAAGCCTTATTATAAAATGATCTTAAAAGAACATTTTAATCAATAGTACAAATTTTTATGGAGCTAACCGACTGATTACCTCAAAAAAAGGAGAAGAAGCCTTGGTTTTAGAAGTAATTAAACGAAAGACGCAGGTTAGTTTAACATTAAGATAAAAGTAAAGGCGTCCATATTATTAAGTAGTTCTGTTATTATGGAGAAACACTGTAATAGGTTTGTGAATAAGTCGCTATTTAAAAATAAAATAAAGAAAGGATTGGAATAATGCCATTTGTTGTGGGGTATGGGATTGCATTTATAGGTGCACTTGTAGCGTATTATTTAAGCAAAGATAAATCTAAAAAAAGAAAATACATAGTTTGGGGCATTGCTCTTATGTTGGCAATTTCACCATTCCTATCTTTTGCGGTTGGTTTAACATTCGGCTTTATTATGAAGAACGGTTGGGCAATACTTGGAACAATAATAATATTGTTTCCAATAGGTTTCATCATAGGACTAATTATGCTTTTAGTAGGAATATTTAAGAAAAAAGATATAGATGATTCCTTATAATAGGCAAAGCGGTGCTTTTCTAAGAAGAAGGAAAAGCATCCTTTTTTGTAGAAGTTATTGAACTAAGGAGAAGATTAGTTCAATAGTCTTGTATATTTGTTATTCAACCATTATCCATAGTATTGAATAACAATCTATTAGGGATGTTGTCGGACTAGTTACAAAATATATAAGGAGTTTAACAATGGAAAAGTGGGATTTATATGATAAACATCGTAATAAAATAACAAAACAAATTACTCGTGGAGATGAATTGGCATCAGACGAGTTTCATTTAGTAGTACATGTTTGTATATTTAATTCAAAAGGAGAAATGCTTATTCAACAACGTCAGCCTTTTAAGAAGGGATGGTCGAATCTTTGGGATATTACTTGTGGTGGTAGTGCTATTGCAGGTGACACAAGTCAGCAAGCAGCTTCAAGAGAGTTATTTGAGGAGTTAGGAATTCATTATAACTTTGATAATATACGTCCACAATTTACAGTTAACTTTGAACAAGGATTTGATGATTATTACCTCATCGAATATGACTTGAATATGAATGAATTAACGTTACAAACGGAAGAAGTACAAGCAGTGAAGTGGGCTACTAAAGAGGATATCTTAAAGCTAATCGATCAAAAAAAATTCATACCATATTATGAAAGTATCATTGCTTTTCTTTTTGAAGGACGACATCATTATGGCTCTATTAATTTGTAAATGAAGGTTTGTTAAGACATAAAATTTCAAGAAATACTGTAAAAACCAATTTGTTGAGGTTTATTTTTTGAATATTGTTATTGGTATTTAGGTTAAAATACGACCCGAAATTGGACGCAATTCTTCAATTAGGAATGCGTCTATTTTGATTAATTCAACGACAAAAAGCATTAAATTATTGACGATGCAAAATTAAATGGTGAAGTATTGTACTTAATTTTGCATTCTAAAAGAAGGAGAAGCATCCTTTTTTGTAGAAATTATTGAACTAAGGAGTAGGGATTTTTTAAGAATAT
>DATMFU010000346.1:0-16874 GCA_035556015.1 Niallia sp.
TGTCTCAGGAGGAACTCATTTTATGCCAAATACATATCAAGGGACTAAATTAAAAGTTTTTTCTCTAAACTCTAATCCCTCATTAGCTCAAGAAATTGCTGAACATTTAGGTACAACGCTAGGTACTTGTACGGTGAAAACATTCAGTGATGGTGAGATTCAAATTAATATTGAAGAAAGTGTGCGCGGATGTAATGTGTTTATCATTCAATCCACTAGTGAACCTGTCAATACAAGCATCATGGAACTTCTTATCATGATTGATGCATTAAAGCGTGCCTCTGTTGATACGATTAATGTTGTAATTCCATATTATGGTTATGCTCGCCAAGATAGAAAAGCACAACCAAGAGAGCCAATCACTGCGAAATTAGTAGCAAACTTAATTCAAAAAGCTGGGGCAGATCGTGTTATTACACTAGATCTTCATGCACCACAAACACAAGGTTTCTTTAATATTCCTGTTGATCAATTGGTAGGCTTACCTATTATTGCGGAATACCTAGAAACAAAGAATTTCACTAATGAATTAGTGGTAGTTGCTCCTGACCATAGCAGTGTTACTCGTGCTAGAGAGCTAGCTGATCGACTAAAAGCTCCAATTGCGATCATTGACAAACGTGGACCAAAAGATATTGGCCCAAGAGAAATTAATATTGTTGGTAATGTAGAAGGCAAAACAGCTATTATTGTAGACGATATTATCGATACTTCTTATCGTACTACCTCTGCAACAAAAGCTTTACTAGATACTGGTGCTAAGGAAGTTTACGCATGCTGTGTTCATCCTGTATTATCAGGTCCAGCTATTGAAATGCTTCAAGAGTCACAATTAAAAGAGTTAATTGTAACGAACAGTATTCCATTAACAGAGGAAAAAAGAATCCCTAAAATCACGCAACTTTCTATCGCTAAATTATTAAGTGATGCCATAAGTCGTGTATATGAAGAAAAATCAGTAAGTGTACTTTTCAAATAAAAAAGATAAAGAGTGGATGGAGCTTCCATCCGCTCTTTTAATTTAATAATTTCTCCTTTTTAAGACATATACAAAAAAGAGTGCATACTAGCACTCTTTTTTCATATATAAATTATCTATTATTAAATAATTCTAGTCATCACCATTCCACTTATCTCTGCAACTTGTTTAGACAATAATGGGATAATGTCATCTGCAACTTCGTTTTCAATATCAATCATCGTATAGGCATATTCACCACGACTACGATTTACCATATCTGCAATATTTAATTGGTAATTAGAAATAACTTGTGTAATTTGTCCTACCATGTTTGGAACATTATGATGGAATGCTGTTACACGTGTTTTTCCTGTATAAGGTAGAGCTGCATTTGGGAAATTGACAGAGTTCTTAATATTGCCTGTTTCCAAGAATACTTTTACTTGACGAGCTGCCATTATCGCACAGTTTTCCTCAGACTCTGCTGTAGAAGCCCCCAAATGTGGAATAGCAATGGTGTTTTTCATTTCTAGTACATTCTCATTTGGGAAATCTGTAATATAGCGGCCTACTTTTCCATCTTCTAGGGCTACAGCCATATCAATTTCATTCACCAATTCGCCTCTTGAGAAGTTTAAGATTTGTACTCCATCTTTCATGATACTAAATGATTGTTGATTGAACATTCCTTTTGTATCATTTGTTAAAGGCACATGAACAGTAATAAAGTCAGCTTCTGCAAAAAGTTCGTCTAATGTCATAGCGCGTTGTACATTGCGAGATAAATTCCAAGCAGTATCAACAGATAGAAATGGATCATATCCGATAACATCCATATCAAGATCTAAAGCATCATTGGCAACAAGTGCTCCAATTGCGCCTAAACCGATAACACCCAATGTTTTCCCCTTAATTTCACGTCCCACAAATTGCTTTTTGCCTTCTTCTACTAATTTAGGAATTTTATCTCCATCTTGTTTTAATGACTTAGTCCAAGCAATACCATCAAATAAGTGGCGACTTGAAGCCATAATAGACATTAATACCATCTCTTTTACTGCGTTCGCATTTGCTCCTGGAGTATTAAAAACAACAATTCCCTTTTCAGTACATTGTTCCACAGGAATATTATTAACGCCCGCTCCTGCCCTAGCAATTGCTTTTACATTCTCAGAAAGCTCTAATCCATGCATATTATAACTTCTTAAAAGGATAGCATCTGGATGTTCACTATCGTTGTCAATTGTAAAGTTTCCTTTTTGGAATACCTTTAATCCACTTTCAGCGATATTATTTAATGTTTTAATGGTTTTTAATTCTTTTAATGTTGTAGTGCTCATTTCCATTACTCCTTTATTGATGGATTTCATTTCTTAGAAATACAGAAAGCATTTCTCTATTTAGGAATTTCCCAATAGAAAAAGGCAAGGATGTATTACCCCTTACCTCTGCCCAGGCGAACGGCATACGACACTATGTGCTCCCCTACGGTTATCCGTATTTCGCCAGTTACACATAGCCTTTCTAATTGACTCCATTCTATCAGACAATTCTGTATTCATCAATCTTTATTTTCTTAGCAATTGTCGCCATTTTAATGCTTTTTTCAGAATGGTTTATTAATATAATTTATCTTTTTAACTCTCGAATCTTATTCTGAACTTCCTCAATATTTCTTCGCTTATTTTCCCAACATGCTTCACTTAAATCTACAGGATACTCTTCAGGATTCAATGTCCGTTTGTATTCATTCCAAAGTAATTGGAGATTATCTTTTACCTTTTGTTGAATTTCTTCTAATGGTACACTTGTGTATTTAATTTGACCATCTATTATTATTGGATGATGTAACTCCACTGCTTCAAAGTTAGTGACAAATTTACTTATATATGGATGGATTGGATGAAACATTTTTAATCGCTCCATATTTATTTTTTCATCCACTAAAGTAATATAATCTCCTTCTGCATGATGGTTTTCTTTATTGATAATACGAAAAATCCGCTTCATTCCAGGTGTGCTAATTTTCTCAGGATTACCTGAAATCTTTATAGTATCTCGCATTACCCCATTCTCATCTTCCATGGAAACAAGTTTATAGACTGCTCCTAATGCTGGCTGGTCATAACCAGTTATTAGTTTTGTCCCTATTCCCCAAATATCTATCTTTGCTCCTTGGGCTTGTAAATTCATAATTGTATATTCATCTAGATCATTCGATGCAATAATCTTTGTATTTGTATATCCAGCTTCATCTAGCATTTCTCTAGCCTTTTTTGATAAATAGGCTAAATCCCCACTATCTAACCGTATTCCTTTAAAATGAATTTTATCTCCAAACTCATCAGCAACTTTAATAGCATTAGGGACACCAGAGCGAAGTGTGTCATACGTATCTACTAAAAATACGCATTCTGTATGGCTGCTCGCATATTTTTTAAAAGCTTCATATTCATCTTGATATGCTTGAACAAGTGCATGTGCATGGGTTCCTGCCACTGGAATACCAAATTTTTTACCTGCCCTTACATTACTAGTGGAGGAAAAACCTCCAATATAAGCAGCCCTAGTACCCCATATAGCTGCATCCATTTCTTGTGCTCGTCTTGTCCCAAATTCCATAGCCACTTGATTACCAATTACTTGCTTCATTCTCGTAGCCTTTGTTGCAATAAGGGTCTGGTAATTAACAATATTAAGTAAAGCTGTTTCCAATATTTGTGCTTCTGCAATAGGAGCTTCTACTCGTAAAATAGGTTCATTCGCAAAGACTAGCTCTCCTTCTTGCATACAATAAATGCTTCCAGTAAAGGAAAGGTTCTTCAAATAATGAAGAAAGTCTTCTGCATATCCTACTTCACTCCGTAAATAGCTTATATCTTCACCGGTAAAGCGCAAGTTGCTTAAATATTCGATAATCCGTTCCAATCCAGCAAAAATAGCAAAACCGTTACCAAATGGTATCTTTCGAAAATAGAGTTCAAAAACTGCTTTGCGCTCATGAATCCCATCTCGAAAATAGGTTTCCATCATATTAATTTGGTACAAATCTGTATGAAGCATTAGACTATCATCACTATAGTTCATCCATCATTCCTCCAACTATTTTAAAAATAAGGCTACGCAACCTGTATTCTGACGTCTAATGAATTTCCTCTTATGTCTTTGAATACTTTTATGTAGAAAATAAAATACCTCTCTATATAAATATCCTTTTATGTACCAAATCATTCGTATCAAAGTTATATTCCCATTCTTATTTACCTAATTTCACAAAAAAAACAATCACCGATATTCGATGATTGTTTGACTTCTCTCTTACTAGTTCACTTTTTAAATTAAAACTCTACTCTTTCTAACAGTAATCCATTTGCTTCAGCCATCATTCCAGTTAAAGCACGATTTTTTTCTTCTAATATAAATGGAATTTGATCCTCTTTTATTTTACCTAATCCCACTTCTAGTAATGTTCCTACTATTTTTCTTACCATATTATAAAGAAATCCATCTCCAGTAATTCTTATTTGAATAAAACCAGCATCTTTTTCTATTTTGATAGCATGTATTTCTCTTACCATGGATTTCTTTTTTGATTTTGCATTCGAAAAAGCCGTGAAATCATGTTTTCCAATAAAATGTTTAGCAGCTTTGTTCATGTTTGCCACATTCAATTCTTCTGCAACATGCATGCTGTATTTACGTGCAAATGGATTCGTGTAAGTTTCATTCCAGATTCTATATACATACGTTTTATCTTTTGCATTATATCGTGCATGAAAACGGTCTGGAACAATCTCCACTCTTGTGATACTGATATCATTTGGTAAATATTTGTTTAAATATGCATGGATGTCAGATGGCTCCTTGTCCATATTTATGTGAAAGTTTGCTACCTGATGAAGTGCATGTACACCCGCATCCGTTCTACTACAACCGATTATTTCCACTTTTTGACCAGCCATTTCTGTCAAAACGTTCTCAATCTTTCCTTGAATGGATTGATCCCCATTCCCAAGGCGTTGCCACCCTTTATATCTTGCTCCGTCATATTGAATTGTTAATTTATAATTTTTCATGTTTACTCCTTTTATCTCTTAGCATACTTTCATTATACCCTTAATAATAACTAAAACCATGTATTCTCCTTGATAAATGTATAATTTATTTCCTATAATTTCATTTGAATGGTAGAGTAGTGTATAGTAGTACTTAATTATAATGAAATGCAGGTGAAAATAAGTGATTGAAATTAGAACTTCTTCTCTTAGTGATGGAGAATTTAATAGAGGTGTTTTCGCTACATGTGACATAAAAAAAGGCACGATGTTTCATGAAGCACCAGTTGTTCCTTATCCAAATGAGCAACACAAATATATTGAAAAAACAGTACTTGAAGATTATGTATACGAATATGGGATAAACCATAGTGCTGTTGTTCTTGGGTATGGTATGCTTTTTAATCATTCCTATGAACCAAATGCAATTTACGAAATAAGTTTCGAAAAGCATACTTTCGATTACTACGCGTATAAAGATATAAAAGCAGGCGAAGAAATTACCATAAATTATAATGGTGAAGTGGATGATATGGAGCCACTTTGGTTTAATAAAGAATAAAAGGAAAGAGACATGAAGATTTTCACATGTCTCTTTTTTTCTATACGGAAACCTTTTAGCATTCACAGTCTCACTAATCAATAATCACTCTTTTTCTCCTTATGCAATTCCTTAATTAAACTTACCGTCATCAAAATCATGATGATAGAAAAAGGAAGTGCAGCGATGATCATCGTATTTTGCAATGCTTGTAGTCCACCTGAATAGAGTAGGACGAGAGCTATTGTCGTTAACAAAATTCCCCAGATTACCTTTATTTTATTAGAAGGATTCTGCGTTCCGTTTAAAGAAAGTATCCCTAATACAAAAACACCAGAGTCTGCAGATGTAATAAAAAATACACCGATTAATAAAATTGCTAAAAAGGAAAGAATGGATCCAATAGGATATTGATCTAATAAAGCAAATAGAGACTCTTCTGTTGCGAATGATGAAATGGTAGCAATACCCTCATGCTCTATCTGCATTGCGTTCCCTCCAAATACAGTAAACCATAAAAATCCTATAATAGAAGGTATAAACAATACATATGCCACAAATTCTCTAATCGTTCTTCCTTTTGATATACGTGCAATAAATATGCCTACAAACGGGGACCAAGCAATCCACCACGCCCAATAAAAAATGGTCCACGTATTAATCCATAATCGATCATCTTGATTTAATGGAGCAATACGAAAACTCATTCGAATGAGATTTTGTAAATATGTTCCAATTGTATCCGTAAATAAATTTAGTACAAATAAGCTATGTCCAAATAAAAAGACAAAAAGAAATAATATAAAAGCTAAAATCATATTAGAATTACTTAATATTTTTATTCCCTTTCCTACCCCACTTAAAGCGGAAATAATAAATAACACTGTTACAATAGCTATAATAATAAATTGTGTAGTGAAGTTAGAAGGAATATCATAAAGAAACGATAATCCACCATTAATTTGAACAGCTCCAAAACCTAATGTTGTAGCAATACCAGATACTGTAGCAATAATCGCCATAATATCTACTATTTTACCCAATGTACCATCGATGCTTTTTCCTAGTAATGGTCTTAATGTGGTACTTATTAAGGAGTTCCCCCCTTTTCTAAAGGTGGTATAAGCGAGACTAAGTGCAACAATACCATATACTGCCCATGCGTGAATTCCCCAATGGAAAAAGGTATACCTCATAGAATCTTTCATCCCTTGATTGGTTCCTACTTCATTAGTAGGAGAACTCAGCGCATAATGACTTAGAGGTTCTGCAGTACCATAAAAAACAAGCCCAATTCCCATGCCAGCACTAAAAAGCATCGCCAACCATGCCAACCTAGAAAATTCCGGCTTATCCTCTTTTTTTCCTAATTTAATTTTACCAACGGGACTTATCAATAAATATAAACAAGCGATAACAAAAAATGTGACTACAATTAAATAGTACCAACCGAAAGAATCTGTAATGAAAGCTTGTGCATTAGCAGTAACACTTTCTAATAAGTCTGGTAAGAATGCTCCTATAATCACCAATACTAACAAAATGACAATAGAAACGTTTAAAACTACATGGTTTTTTGACTTCATATAATGAATATCTCCTTATTAAATTTTTAGACTACGTATGTATAAAATATATATGCCTAGTTATTATTCCCTATAAGCAGCTGAATTAAACTAGAAAAAGGGGGACAGACCCTCATCGCTTTAAAGCGATGAGGGTCTGTCCCCCAATCTTTACTTAATCGGTTTCCCAAATACCGGGAATCCATTTTCATCCCAGGTAAATACTTGTGCTCTTGCATGACGATCTGGATTATTTAATGGATCTCCTTCTATTTCGGTATATGGTCTTGAATGGTAAATTAAGATATCCTCTTCTCCATCTTCACTTACCGTAAAGCTGTTATGACCTGGTCCATATTGTCCGTTTTCAGGAGCACTTTTAAACACAGGGACTTTTGATTTAGACCAACTATATCCATCTAATAAGTCAGAATTTTGATCTGCCCATAACATCCCCATACAATAGTTGCCATCTGTAGCACTTGCTGAATAGGTAATGAACACTTTTCCATTTCTAACTAATACTGCTGGACCCTCATTTACTAAAAATCCAATCTTTTCCCAATCATATTCAGGAATAGACAATAATAATTGTTTTCCTTTTAATGTCCATGGATTCTCCATTTCTGAAATATATAAATTAGAGTTTCCTGGAATAGCGGGTTCCTTTTGAGCCCAAACATAGTAAAGCTTATCCTGTAATTCAAATACAGTAGCATCAAGACTAAAACTTTCTTGCGCTGTTTTCACTTGCCCTTTTTCTACCCAATTCCCTGTTAAAGGATTTTCATCTGCACATTCCAGTACATACATACGATGTTGAAAAATACCATTTACCGGATAATCAAACCCTGCTGCTGCAAAATAAATGTACCATTTCCCTCTTACAAAATGGATTTCTGGTGCCCATATGAGAGAACTCATTGGTCCAGTTGGGTGTGCCTTCCAAACAAAAGCACTTTCTGCTAGTTCTAAATCATTCAAGCTTTTCGCTCTTCTGACTTCAATCTTTTGATAACCAGGAACAGATCCAGTAAAATAATAGTAACCGTCCGTATGTTTATATACCCATGGATCTGCTCTTTGTAAAACAATCGGATTATTATATTGTGCTATTTTTATATTTGTCATGATATAATCTCCTCTATTCCTCAACATTTCTAACTAGGAAAACAGTTTCTCCTTCGTCTGATAGACCAGTAAACGCCATAGTTTGTGCCTCTTGATATTCATCCCATTGAGAGATAAAAAGCCCTTTATAAGAAGTGTCATTGATTATAACATTAGCGAAATATTCTTTTGTACTTTTCCAACTTCCAGCAATATCTCCCTTTATATCCCCATTTTTCTTTAACTGAATGGTGGTAGGCACCTTTATTTCATCGGTAATCTCTCTTCCATGAAAAATAACTTTATATTCACCCATCACTTGGTCTTTTGTATACTTTTCTACACTCTCATTTGCATATCGTAATGGTGCAATAAGTGGCCAACCGTCTTCATTAAAAAACATTTGGTGTACACGAACACTATGTTCTTCTCCTAAATTAGGAAATCGAGTATGAAATAGAATAAAATACCTTTTCAAATTTTCGTCATAATAAGTAGAATTATGACCAGGAGATACATAACCAGCATTCGTAAATTCTAGATCATTATCCCATGAAAAATTTCCAATGAGCTTTGTTCCAAATTTAGAAATAGTATCATCATCAAACACGGTACCATCTATTCCCTTTGCATCTAGCATATTTTGTCCAAGATTATCTACATATGGACCATCAGGATTTTTCGATCTTGCCACTCGAATATTGTAGCCACCATCAGCAGTAAGCCCTCCAAAGGACAAAAACAAGTAATAGTAACCAGTATCTTCATTATATTGAATAAATGGTCCTTCGATTCTACTATGATTTCCACCTAATAATTTCTTCCCGTATCCTTGGCCCTCAATAGGTAATCCAGTATCTTCATCCATTTCTAAAATAAAGATACCTCCTGAATAAGAACCATACACCATCCATAATTTACCGTTCTTATCATAAAAAATATCTGGATCAATTACATTCGGCTCTTTTGTTGCGTCATATGCAGTACCATCTTCTTTTACAGTTCCAGATTGTAAAAAGATCCCATTATTTTTATAAGGTCCTTCTACTTGGTCAGAAACAGCTAAACCCATTACCGAAAGAGGACTAGAACCTTCACAAGCTGAATAATACATATAGTATTTATCATCCTTTAGTTTAATCATATCTCCAGCCCATAAAGTATCTGTTTTAGCAAACTCAAAAGCTTCTGATAACTCATCAAATACATTTGGTATTAACGAATTAGTAGGAACATTATTGGATAGTTGTTCCCAATGAATCAGATCATTCGATTTAGCAAATTGCAAATGAGAGCCAAAGATATAATATGATTCACCATCTTTTATAATAGAAGGATCATGAACCGAGACATCTTTAAAGGAAGGATCCTTCAATTTCTGCTCAACAGCAGTTGGCATGCTACTACAACCTGTTAACATAAGTAGGAAGAAAATTATCCATATCAAACTTTTTTTACCCATTCTCCATTCCTCTTATAATCCCCTTTTTGATTAATTCTCCTGATAAAAACTTATCAATACATAGGAAGTAAGTACTCATTAGTAATAATGGAATGATGATACTAAACTTGTAAGCTACTGCTAAAAGCACCATAAAAAATAGCAAGCTACATATTGTTTGGAACGGCAATAATAATGGGAGAGTCATGACTAATTTCGCTTTTTCCTTAAAACTCCCTCTTGTATAGAGCGCTACTGGAAATGTATAAATAAGTGTAGCCAAAACATAAATGATGAAAAATAGAACTGGATAATAGAATATAGCAGCACCGACAGTCATTCCTCGTACAAGTTGTAAATCAATCCATAGCACATATAATACAAGGAAATAGATGATTCCTATTCCATTCATTTTTAGAAACTTGTGCTTATAGGCAACAAAGAACTCTTTCGAAAGCTTTCGAAAAGAAGGAAAATCATTAGAAAACTCTTCCTTCTTCATTAGAGCATTCATTGCATAAGTAGCAGGAAATACTCCGAAAATTCCAAGTCCTATTACACTGCCTATAAGCCAAAGCACATTAAGATAAATAACACTTAATAGCTTATCAAGTACAATCATCACTTTATTTGACCACACCATTGATTAAACCCTCTTTCCGAATATAGCATTCCCTTTACTCGTTAGACCGGAGATTGCTATCGTTTCTTTATTCTTTCTCCAATCCTTAACTGGTAAAATGATAAACTCAAATCCACTATCTCTAGCTTTATACTGATTATCACCTAGTGATTCTAATTCCATAAGATCACTAGTCTTTATCGTTATTGATTTACTTTTTCTTACAGTTGTCTCTTCGTCAAATACAATGTATTCCCAATCTCCAACTAAACTGCCTAAAGAAATTTTTCGATGTTCAAGTTCTTCATAGTATTCTGGTGATACAACAGGCCATCCATTCTTTAACCACAATAATTCACGAATAAAAGCATAGTGATACGAGGAGAATGGTTCCAACCGAACATGATGGACCATAAATTGTTTACTCTTTTCCGTAAAAATGGAGTTGTGGCCAGGACCTATCCAAGCAATATCGTCCTTGAATTGATAACTTCCTGCTAGTTTCACTCCAATAGAATGTGGTGAATCCTCTGTATCTATCATATTGTTTCCGTTTAAATCTATATAAGGTCCAGTGATTTCTTTTGATCTAGCTACCCGAATATTGTAACTATCGTGCAAGCTATCATAAGAAGTAAATAAATAATAATAATCAAACGCTGGATGATAAACGATAAAGGCTCCTTCTATTGCACCTTCTACCTCTTTTGGCCTTTTAGCAAGAAGTATGCCGTAACCATCACTTGATACAGGCTTACCTGTTTCCATATCTAGCCTTACTAGGTGAATTCCTCCAAAGAATGATCCATAGCAAAGCCAATGATTCCCCGTTTTATCCACGACTACATTAGCATCAATAGCATTGTGATTAGCAATTTGCGGATTTGTTTTAATGACAATTCCATGATCATTCCACGGTCCTACTAAATGATCAGCAGTTGCTAACCCAATACAGGAAACCGTACTTCCAAAGGTAGAGGCAGAATAATACATATAAAATTTATCTTTATAGGAAATAACCTCTGGGGCCCATAATCCAGATGCATTCGACCATTCTTTTGCATTAGGTGGAACCTCATTCAATGCTGTTCCAATATACTCCCAATGAATTAAATCTTTGGATTTTCTTATTTGAACACCTGAAGTTGGAACTTGATTTACATGTGTATCTGTTGAAAACATATAATAGAATTCATCTTCTTTAATAATAGTAGGATCATGGGTACCCAATGTGCCCCAACCATATGATTTCACTAACTTCAAAGCCTTCTTAGTACTTTCCTTGATTGTCATAGAAATCCACCTGTTATCCTTTCACACCCGATAATGCAACAGATTCTATTATCTGTTTTTGGAAAATCAAGAATACAATAAGTACTGGCAGCAAGGAAATAACAGAACCAGCCATAATTAAAGGATAATCTGTTTGAATCGCATATGTAGCCTTTAAGTTAGCAATAACTACTTGCAATGTTTGTTTTTCTGGACTATTTAGATAAATTAACGGTGCTAAATAATCATTCCATACTCCCATAAACCATAGAATAAATTGAGCTGCTACTGCCGGTCTAATAACTGGGAATATTAACTTAAAGAAAATTTGCAAATATCCTGCACCATCTACTTTTGCTGCTTCAATTAACGAATATGGTACATTAGTTAAATATTGACGCAAGAAGAAGATCATTGTAATGTTTCCGAATAAGCCTGGAACAATCAGTGGTAATAGTGTATCTACCCAACCGAATTTTGAGAACATTACAAATTGAGGAATCATAATAATTGGGTACGGAATCATAATCGATGCTAATAAAATTAAAAATAATGTGTTTTTAAAAGGCATTCTTAATTTTGCAAAAGCAAATGCTGCCATACTGGAAGTAATTGTACCAATAATGGTGACAGTTAATGAGACGATTATCGTGTTTTTTATTCCATATCCTAACGTATCAAGCTGGAATAATTTCGTATATGCATCAAACTGCAACGGATCTGGTATCCACTGAGGTGGTAAAGCAAATACCCCTGTTTTATCTTTTAAGGATGTCGTAATCATCCATAATAATGGTCCAATCATAAACACAGAACCAACTGTAAGGATAATATAAATAAAGAAATCTGTAATTCTCTTTTGCTTCTTCATGGTTGCACCTCCTTAATCTAAACTATAATCTGATTTTCTATTAAAGTAGAACTGAACAACTGTTACGATGAAGATAAAGATAAAGAGAACTAGTGACATTGCAGATCCATATCCCATTTGGTAATATTTAAATGCTTTTTGCCACACATACCATACAATGGATGCAGCACTATAAGATGGTCCCCCGGTAGGAGTCATAATGTTAATTTCCGTAAAGATTTGGAACCCACCGATAACATTTGTAATAACTAAGAAGAAGGTTACTGGTTTAACCATTGGCCAAGTAATATTTTTAAATTTTTGGAAGGCATTTGCACCATCTAAATCTGCTGCTTCATAAAATGTTTTAGAAACACTTTGGATAGCTGCTAAATAAAGTAGCATAGAATAGCCTAACCCTTTCCAAACTGCCATAAGTATGATTGCTGGTTTAACTGTTGATGTATTTTCTAACCAGTTCGGACCTTTAATTCCGAATATTTCTAGCACTTGGTTAACTAAACCAAAGTCACCATTGTAAGCCCATGCCCACATAATGGATATGGCAGCTAGAGAAGAAATAACCGGTATGTAATAAATCGTTCTGAAAATGGTTGTTCCTCTTAACCCTCTACTTAAAGCGATAGCTAATAATAATGCTAATCCAAGGCCAATCGGAATTCCTATCATATAGAAGACTGTATTATAAAGAGTTTTATAGAAATATTCATCTTGGAATAACTTGATAAAGTTATCTAACCCAATAAAATTCATTCTATTTAATCCATTCCAGTCTGTAAAAGATGCATATACAGAATAAGCAAATGGATAAACAGAGAATAGTAGAAATCCAATAACTGGGGCAGCTACGAATAAAAGGGCCACTTTGTATTCTTGTTTATAGAGATTGCTAACTTTACTTTTTTTGGGCTTTAATTTCGGGTTTTTATTTTTTTCACTTTTAATAGCAAGTTCACTGGACATGATTTCACCTCTTTAACAAATGAGGGTGTCTTAAAAGGGCCTTCCTACACAATTCACCATAATGGAATTTTTGTAGTTGACCCTTAGACTTCAAGACATCCTAATCATTATTTTATTTAGACATTTTCGCTTGTTCATTCGCTTCATCTAGAAGCTTTTGCATTTTAGGTTGAATATCTTTTACGAAATCTGCAGCAGTTTGTTTTCCTTGCATCACTGGTGTAATATTAGCCCAGAATTCATCTAGCCATTGTGAATTGTAAGTAGCAAATGTTGGATAAGGAGTACCATAATCTTGAACAATGTCAAGGAACTCTTGTTTGTTGTTTGGTACAGATTCTGTATCTGAAGCCCATTCTTCAGCCATGTCAACCAAGTTTGGAATTTGTACTTGTGCATCTATTAATGTTTGTTGAGCAGTTTCATCTGCAGATAAGTAAATAGCAAGTTCAGTAGCTAATTCAGGATATTTAGTTGTTTCAGATACTACTAACCCTAGTGAACCAACATAAGCAACTGATTTACCAGTAGTACCTGATGGCCAAGGCATTAAATCATATTCGAAATCAAGTTTTGCATAAGTACTCATATCCCATGGACCTACAGGGAAAAATGCTAATTCTCCATTCATCCATCTTTGATATGTGTCTAGTGTTTCTGCTTGTGAAGCATTAGGAGTTGTATTATATTTATTCGTTAAATCAGCTAAGAATTGTAAGGAATTCGCAAATTCAGGTGTATCAACTGTTACTTTATCTCCTGCTTCATTTAAGAAAGATCCACCATTGCTATAAACGAAGGATTGTAGAGACCATGTTGCATTAAATCCACTTGCCCATTGATCTACTTCCCCATCACCATCTGTGTCCTTCGTTAACTCTTGGCTTACTTTTAAAAATTCATCCCAAGTGTAAGCTTTATCTTTATCTGGAAGTGGAATACCAGCTTCTTCAAATAGTTGTTTGTTATAACCTAAAGCAAAAGGACCTACATCTTTTGGCAAGCCATAAAGAGCACCCTGACCAGGCGTTTTTCCATCATAGCGGTAAATATCCACTCCAAATTCCCAAAGACTATTTAAATCAAAATCAGCGTTTTCCACTTCTTCTGTAATATCTTTAATAATGCCGTTATCTACATAGTTTGCAATACTACCAGAATCAAGATAGAATACATCTGGAACATTTCCTCCAGAAACAGCAGCAGATAGTTTTGTAGCATATTGATCAGCGTCTGTATTAATAATTTTCACTGAAATGCCCTCATGTGCTTCTTCAAACTTTTTAATTGCCTCTGTATAAGCAGTCTTTTCATCTGGTCCGCCTCTAAACATGAAAGTAATTTCTTTCTTTCCATCAGCATCCCCACTACTGCTGCTTGAACAAGCACCTAAGAAAATCATACTTAAAATTAATAAACTAGAAAGCACTAATTTTACTTTTTTCATTGCTATTCTCCTCTTCATTTTATTCTTTTAATGAAAACAAGTAATAATACTGAAAATGCTGCTCTAAAATTCTTCTCTTCACTGGAAAATTTGTACTCTATAATAGAAAGAAGTAATCAATCTATTAATCTATTAACTAGTTTTCTAACAAATATTAAATCAATAACACATGCCTAGGAAAAAAATTTTTTCAAATGATTGCTGTACAAATCCAAGCAATTCCTATGTAATATATAGTAGATAGTTTCTTTCCTAGTATCCGAAATAGGATCCGAAAAAGTAGAATAAACCTTTTTTGTTACCGTTATCATAATAATATAAAAAAATACCGTTATTTAATCAAAATCATTCATTCTGATTAAATAATTCAATAAGTCTAACTTTCCCTTTCCATCTATCCTCCTTTTTTTCCTCTATCTGAAAATATCTTACAAGTTATTTATACCGTTTATTGTAAACGGTGTCAATAACATTTTTATAAATTTAATATATTTTATACAAATATGATTAACATATATATTAACATAATTATTTCATTTATTATTTATTTAACATAAGTTAATGACTCAGTTAATTATATAAAATATTTCACCTATAGATTATTTCATTTACTAAATAGAAGACGTTAAGATGAACAATAGAACTAACCTTTGTTTTTCCAATAAAAAAAGAAAGTCTAAACTTTCTAGACTTTCTTTCCTTCATTATATAAAAATATCTGTAAACTTATTTAGCTGGTGCACCAAATTTGCCATCATGGTAATCTCTAAAAGCCTGCTTGATTTCTTCCATTGTATTCATAACAAATGGTCCATATGGTACTATTTCTTCCTTAATCGGTACACCAGAATAAATTAATACTTTACAACGTCTACTTTTTGCATGAATGAAAAGCTCACTCAAATTTATATCCTTACCATCTTCTTTAAAAGTTAATGTTCCAACACTGTGCTTATTTAGTGTTACACCATTTATATTCCCAAACTCTACTTCACCAGATAATACATAAATAAAGGCATTATGTGATTCAGGAATACGATGGATATAGGATGCATTTTTTTCTAATGAAATCTCTGTAATAGTCATAGGTACTAAAGACTTCATTGGTCCTTGGACACCTGCAATATCCCCGGCAAAGACCCGAGCAAAACCTCCATTAAATTCAACTAAAGGGGCCTCTTCACTAAAAATATTTTGATAAGTTGTATCCGTATGCTTTAACTTTTTCGGTAGATTGACCCATAGCTGAAGTGTATGAGCAATATCATCCTCTACCCCTTCTTCTGCATGTCTTGCAGACCAACCAGCGTTCATGTATTGAACATCGCCCGGTTCTAATATTTCTCTTCCTCCAGCATTATCAATATGTTCCAATCTACCATCTACCACATAAGTGACAGTTTGAAATCCTCTGTGAGGATGATCAGGAAAAGTCCCCCTTTTAAACCAATCTTCCGCCATTAAAATAAAGGGATCAAAGTCTTTCCATCGTTCAACAGGAAGTACCCATCCTTTTTGAATAGATGGAAATCCGACTTCTTCATATGTGACACGCCAATGATCTTTTATCGTTCTTTGGAAAATATCCTCATGCATAGTAAAGCTCCCCCTTTATTCTATATACAAATAAAATAAAAATATTAAGCAAAAATAGCTAGTTCTTCTTCTATATGAATCATAATTTTTTCGATGCATTCTTCTACAGTTTTAGCAAAGATACGTTTTCCATTAACAATGGCATACGGTCTTTTTGCACACATTCCACAAAATGATAAACAAGTATTTTCAATAACTGCGACTTCCGGATATTTCGATTCCAAGATTTCTTCTAGATTTACTTGGGTAATTAAATTTCCATCACAGATTTCAACCACAACAATTCCCACTCCGTTTTACTCCCTTCGATTGTTTATATATATAAAGTATCTCTATTTTTTTGTTTTAATTAATTGTATATTTTTCATATACAATAGACAACAAGTGCAAATAAATTAAACCACTAATAAATGGGATTTGCAAGGATATT
>DATMFU010000347.1:0-15019 GCA_035556015.1 Niallia sp.
ACTTATATGGGGGAAGTAAAGAGTTGATGAATCGTCAAGCTTTACATTGTTATTATTTATCCTTTTCACATCCTGTTACGAATGAACAAATGGAGTTTTCTATTAACCTTCCTGAAGATATGCAAAAGTTAAAAGAACAAAGTGAAAGGAGCTAATTTAGTTAGCTCATCTGACTGAAGACAAACGATTTTAGTTTGACTTTAGTCTTTTTTTTTTGAATAAAGAGTTGTTTTAAAATAGAGACTGTTGATTTCCGTTTCGGCGGAAGCTTTCCGCGGGCGTGGGCTAATCCTCCTCGTCGCTTTGCTCCTGCGGTGTATGGGCCTTCACCCTTGTCCCGTAGGAGTCACCGCCTACACTACACTACAATAAATACTACTTCCAAAAAATAAAATGGATAAAAAATAATCGCTATCCAATAGAGATATTTATTAGCATCTTCTACCAGATGAACATATTGTTATTCTGATTCAAAAGTACGAAATTTTTCTTTTATATACGGCATGCTAGATGAAACGGAAACTGTTTCTAACTCTGGATATCTTAAAGCTGTCAACTTTCCTCCAAATACAGCACCTGTATCTATATTATACGTATTATTGACATGGCGTACTTCTGAAACTGGTGTATGACCATACACAATAATTGCTTGCCCTTTATATTTCTGTGCCCAATCCCTTCGTACGGGTGCTCCGTCTTTATGGACCTCTCCTGTGATATCTCCATACAAAACAAAAGTTTTTACCTTATCATTATGTTTTCCAATATAATCTTCGCGAATCCCTGCATGTGCAATAACTAATTTTTGATTATCTAATTGTTGATACAAAGGTGTTTGTTCGTAGAGTTCTTTAAACATATTACTAATTCTTACTTGTTCCTTTTTGTTCAATGCCTTCCATTCTGCCACGGTTGTTTCTAATCCGTGTGTAATTTGTACTTTTCTTCCTAAAAAATAGCGATATAGTTTATTGCAATGGTTACCTGGAACGTAAAATGCCAATTTACGTTTTACTAACTGATAGACAACCTCAATGACCTGTAAGGAAGCTGGCCCTCTATCCGTCAAATCACCTACAAAAGCAAGGATGCGACCTTTTGGATGAATTGGTATTCCTTCAGACCAACTATAGCCCAGTTTTTGTGTCAATTGGTGGAACTCCTCATAGCAACCATGTATATCTCCAATAATATCTAGTTTCATGAAAACCTCCTATAACTAACAAAGGATATTTTTTACTATGTCCAATAGAGTACATTTACATGTTGAATCATGTTTCTACTTATGGAAAAACAAAACAAGTTTGTTAAGTATTTGATGTTATAGAAAGACAAAATAAATAATTTTTGATAAGATAAGAAAAATTAATAAAAAGGAGGGAGATAACGGTGTAAAAGGCATCCATTCTTTACAAAATGCAAACTTAATGGAAAAGATAGAGATTGATAGGATAAGCTTCATTTTTTAAGGAATTGGATACGTAAAAAAAGTAGGAAACCAGAAAAGGGTGAATAAATATGGGACATGAAGCATCAGCATCATTTACATCATTAGTAGTGGTAGTAATCGTAGCATTATTAACTCCGATTATTTTACAAAGATTAAAGTTGAATATAATTCCAGTAGTAGTAGCTGAAATACTGATGGGGCTAATAATAGGAAAAAGTGGCTTTGATATAGTAGCACCTGGTATGTGGTTGGAAACTCTCTCTACCTTTGGATTTATTTTTCTTATGTTTTTAAGTGGATTAGAAATAGACTTTTCTGCTTTTTCTAACAAGAAAAAGAGAGAGATTTTACCTAATGGGAAAAAGGAACCTCTACCTTTTTCTACTTCTCTTCTTATATTTCTAGGGATTTTTATTCTATCAATTGGACTTAGTTATCTATTTGTTTTAGCAGGGTTTGTAGATAGTGTTTTCTTAATGACAATTATTATTGCAACGATTTCTTTAGGAGTAGTTGTACCGACTTTAAAAGAAGCGAATATCATGAAATCAGCTATAGGACAAATCATTTTGCTGGTTGCAGTAATTGCAGATTTAGTAACGATGATTTTACTCGCTATTTTTGCATCATTAAAAGAAAGCGGAGGTAACACTTGGTTATTGCTCATCTTATTTGCAGCAGGTGTAATTTTGTATTTTGTTGGGAGAAAATTCAAAAATAGAAAGTTAATGGAGACTTTATCTAGAGGAACAGTACAGATTGGGACAAGAGCTGTATTTGCACTTATTCTCTTTTTAGTAGCACTATCAGAATCAGTTGGAGCAGAACATATTTTAGGTGCTTTTCTGGCGGGGGTTCTCGTATCTCTCTTATCACCAAATGAAGAATTAGTGCATCAGCTTGATTCATTTGGCTATGGGTTCTTAATTCCAATTTTCTTTGTAATGATAGGGGTGAACATGGATATATGGTCTCTATTTACAGATCCAAAATTATTAGTATTCATTCCATTATTATTAATCGCATTACTAGTAAGTAAGCTGATCCCAATCTATTATTTAAAGAAATGGTATGACAATAAAACCATTTTTGCTTCTGGATTTTTGCTGACTTCTACTCTATCTTTAGTAATTGCTGCTGCAACGATAGGTGAAAGATTAAATGTTATTACAAGTGAAATGAGTGGAATTTTTATTTTAGTAGCTATTATTACTTGTATCATCACACCTATCGTTTTTAAAAAACTATTCCCGAAAGAGGTGGCTGGAGAAAAAGTAATCAAAGTCTCTATTATTGGGGTAAACCAAGTCACTATGCAGGTATATCAAGAATTAAAATCACCTCTTTATGACGTGACGTTCTATCATAAGAAACAGGAAAAGCAAGATTTTCAAATAGCCGATTCCCTATTTGAGATAGTAGAGTTAGAAAACTATTCAGAGGATAGTTTACAACAAACGAATATTTACGGAAATGATATTGTGCTAGTATCAACAGGTGACCCTGATGTGAATGCAGAAATGAGTTTATGGATAAAACAAGCAGGAGTGGACCGAGTTATCTGTCGAGTGGAGAATATGGAGAAAGAAGAATGGTTAAGAAGTGAAGGAATTGAAGTGTTCTCCATGCTTAATTCTACAAAGGCTTTATTGACTGCTTTAATTCAATCTCCTAATATTTTTGCATTATTGGGTAATAACGAGACGTCCCTTCACGAGATTACAATAAAAAATAAAGATTTTGAAGGAATGAATTTACGAACCTTCCCATTTACAGGTGATGTAATATTTGTAAGGATTTTTAGAGGAACTGATTCGGTTATTCCTCATGGTGATACAGAACTTCACTTAAATGATCATTTAATTGTTACAGGGTCAGATGAATATGTTAGAGAACTGAAGCGGAAATTAGAGTTTAATATGAGCTAAATGAAAGGGCAAAAGGAATTCCTTCTGCCCTTCTCTTATTAAATAAGTAATATGCCTCTCATACCAGTGCTTTCTTTTTTATTAAATATGTAGTAAAATTAGTACTAGGTACTAATAACTTGTAATAGTTTATAGGAGGAATAAGAATGACTTTTTCATTAAAGGGCAAAACCTATGTGGTAATGGGTGTTGCTAATAAAAGAAGTATTGCCTGGGGAATAGCAACTTCTTTGCATAAAGCAGGTGCTCGTTTAATTTTCACTTATGCAGGCGAAAGATTAGAGAAAAATGTTAGAGACTTAGTAGCTACATTAGAGACAACGGATAGTTTAATTCTTCCATGTGATGTAACAAATGACGAAGAGATTGCTAAGTGTTTTGCAACGATTAAAAATGATGTTGGAACTATACATGGTATTGCTCATTGTATTGCTTTTGCTAATAAAGAAGAGCTACAAGGCGACTATTTAAATACAAATAGAGAAGGTTTCTTACTTGCACACAATATTAGTTCTTATTCTTTAACAGCGGTAGCAAAAGAAGCAAAAGGATTGATGACGGAAGGCGGTAGTATCGTTACACTAACTTATTTAGGTGGGGAACGTGTTATTACCAATTACAATGTCATGGGTGTAGCAAAAGCTTCCTTAGACGCAAGTGTACGCTATTTAGCTGCAGATCTTGGTAAAGAAAACATTCGTGTTAACTCTATTTCTGCAGGACCAATTCGCACACTTTCTGCAAAAGGTATTAGTGATTTCAATTCTATTTTAAAAGAAATCGAAGAAAAATCACCACTTAGAAGAACAACTACTCCAGAAGAAGTAGGAGATACAGCTGTTTTCTTATTTAGTGATTTAGCAAGAGGAATTACAGGCGAGAATATCCACGTCGATTCTGGTTATCATATTGTATCGTAATGGAGTAGAGGGTGTCCAAAATGGACATCCTCTTTTTGTATTTAAGCGGTAAGATTGGATGAAAATTAGTTCCGAAGTAGGCACTAGCTGCATACATTAGGATGAATTAAAAACATGTTTATTTCGTATTATTGGAGGTGATTTCATGTATCCAGGAGGAGAAAAGCCGGTTAGCCGAAAAATGGAAGGAAACATGCAAACAATCTTTACTAAAAAAATATCAAAACAAAATAAATATGATGAATTAATCGAGAAAAAGGAAAAAGAGAAAAAACTACAAGATATTAAAGTACAAAGGGATTTAGAAAAAGAGGAAGCTTCCTTTCCATTTACACAAGAAGAAGTTCAAGATAAAATCCAACAATATGATAATCAGAAGGCAGCACAGAATACTACTACGCGAAAACCATCATTTAAGCGGGTAAAAAGCTTTAAAGAGATGACTATAACAGAGAGATTAGAATACTTACTGAACTTCCCAAAACAACTACCGCCAGTTCCTTGTATTGTCATTACAAACAATGAGAATGTTAGGGGCTTTGTAACTGCATTAGATGGGGAAAAAGTTGAGTTAAAATTAATGGATCAAACATTGACAACAATTAACGTTCATACAATTCAAGAAGTAAAAATGATTGGTATATGAATAGTAGAGTAGGATGTCCTTAAATAAAGGGTAAAACTCATAATTCCACTTTTAAGTATGGATTGTGAGGTAACAACCTTTTATAGGGCATCCTTTTTTATTTTCTTATGTATTTGTTAGGAGTACTTAGTTTGTCTTCTAACATGTATGGCAATATTCATTCATAAAATGGGATGGAGGAATGAAAACAAGGAAGCCAATAGACTTCCTTGTCGGTAAACCATAAGATTATTCACAAATATTTAAATCAACATCTGCAATACATTGAACTGCACAGAAGCATTTTAAATCAACTGTGATACAGCTAGAAGTACGACGGAATCCTTCTAATTCACAAATTTTGCTTAAGTCGATACCTTTGTGTCCTACGATATCAAGAGTTTCTCTGTCTTTTCCGATTGGAGCTAAAACTCTTAATACTGCACAGCAGTTATCAAACACATCTTCTACACGGAAGAAGATGGATACACAGTTACAATCCGAACCTGTGAAGAATGCATGGAACGGAGAACCGTCTGCTGTACTTAAAACAAATACACGTGTATCTGCTTTATGGCGTTTTGTTGGAGATACAAGAGCTCCTAGTGGCTCAGAGAAACAATTAGTTTCACACTCGCAAGTATCTTCTGCATTGTCTTGGATATCTTTAATGGCACGAACCACTTCACAAACACAGCTGGAAGTACCGTGAATATCGTCTTTTTTTCCACAACCCATAATGATTTCCTCCTTGTTTGTTTCTTTCTTTATAATTCTTACACTACTAACATATTGCCAAAGGGGCGTATGGGTTACGGACAAACGCCTTTTTTCTTTAAATTTGGGCGTTAGACTATCTGATCTGGAACCAGGGCGAATTAGTTTCACTGTTAGAAAGGGGAAGAACGATGAATATTAGCTGGATGGAACTCATTTTATTAATTTTAGCTAGTTTTCGAATCACCAGATTATTTGTTTTTGACCGGATTACTGAATTTATTAGAAATATGTTTTTAAAGGAAGTAGAAGAAATGGATGAAGCAGGTCATCCTGAAATTTATATTGTTCCGAGATCTGGGAAAATAAGAGGATTTATTGGCGAATTGATTAGTTGTTATTGGTGCACTGGTGTGTGGGTCGCGATTTTTCTTACTGTACTATATTATTTATTTCCACGTATTTGTGAACCAGTTGTACTTATTTTTGCAATTGCAGGAGCAGCTTCCTTTTTAGAGACTATTTTACAAAGATTGTTTCATGAGTAGGCTAGATGTTTACACATGCATGATCAGTGAACATACAATGTGGTAAACACATATCTTTGTGCTTTTTGGCTGTAAAATAGATAGAAATATAAAGTATGTGTTCATACAATTAAGGAGTTTGGAGGGGTTTGGATTGCTTGGCAAGAAGAAATCGGAACAACCAATACAACAAATGAAGTCACAATCAACAAAAACAAAGAGAAAGAAATCATCTGGTTGCAATTGCGGTGGCAGAAAAACACTGATGAATAAATAAGGTAAAAAGAGAAACCTGCTGAATTTTTAAGTAGGTTTCTCTTTTTACATATTTCTAAACTAATTCTTCATACTAATAATCTAGACAAAATCCTTTATATACAAAAATTGGGAATTGAATACCTTGTAAAATCCTAATAATCAATAAGAAAAAGGAAAAAAATAAAGGTGGAACAATCATTGATATTAATAACTACATAGGGAAGGGAAGAAAATGAATATAAAAAAGGGAAGTTTATCAATAATTATTATCTGCTTTTGTATTTTATTAACAGGCTGTAGTAAAGGATCGGATCATAGTAGATGGGCATTATTTAAAAAAGTAGATCCACAACCTTTATCCATTTATGCAGAGGATGGAGATTCATCACTAGTGGAAGGAATAAAAAAAGATACAGCTTCCGTTTCTGCGATTTATGATGTAGCAGTGATAAAGGGGAAAAAAGATACGCTTGTTGCCTATAAAGTGAAGCATATGTCTCGTTTCAAAATGAAGAGTATAGAAAAAGAACTAACGAAGAAATTGAAATCTGATTATCCAGATGAAAAATTTACGGTTTCGAGTGATTTCAAAATTTTCCTGGAAACGATGAGATTGTGGGACAAAATGCAAGATCCAAACTATAGTGATAAAAAAGCAAACAAACGCTTAAAAGCTATTATTAAGTTAAATAATGAATTAACGTAAGAAAGGAAATGGATATGGCTGATAGTAAAAAGAAAAATAAGACTCCAAAACAACAACAATATGCAAAATTTGAACAACAGTTTGAGACAAAGAGACCTGTGTTGAAAAATTGTATCAAAGCATTTTTTGTTGGTGGACTTATTTGTATGATAGGACAATTTATTTCTTATCTTTATATTTATTTTTTTCATTTCACCGAACAAACATCAGGAAATCCTACTAGTGCAACTGTTATTTTTATTGCTATGTTGTTAACAGGGTTTGGTATTTATGATCGTCTAGGACAATTTGCAGGAGCAGGAAGTGCTGTACCTGTTTCAGGATTTGGGAATAGTATCATTTCAGCAGCAATTGAACATCGTACAGAAGGGTTTGTACTCGGCGTTGGAGGAAATATATTTAAACTTGCAGGATCGGTTATTTTATTCGGTGTATTTTCAGCATTTGTTGTGGCTTTAATAAAGACCATCTTTTTGATGATGACGGGGGGATTATAATGCTTCGGGGAAAACAGTCTTGGGAGTTTTCGAATCATCCAGTTATTCGTTCAACAGGCGTAGCAGTTGGACCATTTGAAGCAAATGGAAATTTAACAGCTGATTTTGATGTTATCCATGATGATTTGTGGATGGGGAATACATCTTATGAACAAGCACATCGAATGCTTTTGGAAGAGGCGGCTCAAACAGCCTTAAAGAAAAGTAATTTGAAACCAGAAGACACTCAATTTTTTATAGCAGGAGACTTGATTAATCAGATTACACCGACTAGCTTCGCAGCACGAGATCTACAAATACCTTATTTTGGGTTATTTGGTGCATGTTCTACTTCAATGGAGGGTCTTGCACTTGCATCTTTTATGGTGAATTATGGGGGAGCCAATAATGTATTAACAGGTGCTTCCAGTCATAATGCGGCAGTAGAAAAGCAATTTCGTTATCCAACGGAATATGGAGGACAAAAACCGCCAACAGCACAATGGACCGTTACAGGAGCTGGGGTTGGATTAATTACAAACAATCCATTAAATGATGAAAAATTACCTTATACCACTTCTGCAACCATCGGGAAAGTAATAGACATGGGACTAGCTGATCCATTTAATATGGGAGGAGCAATGGCCCCAGCAGCTGCAGATACAATATTAGCTCATTTTAATGATTTACAAAAAGATCCTTCCTACTATGATCTGATTGTAACTGGAGATTTAGGCAAAATAGGAAGAGAAACAGCATTGGCATTGTTAAAAGAAAAAGGACTTTCCATAGATTCTAATAAATTTAAAGACTGTGGTCTGTTACTCTATAAGGAAAATCAACCAGTTCAATCTGGAGGTAGTGGTGCAGGATGCTCGGCAACGGTTTTATATGGACATTTATTGAATGAAATGAAGAATGGTATGTATAAAAGGATTTTACTAGTAGCAACAGGGGCTTTATTATCTCCACTTACCGTACAACAGAACGAGACAATTCCATGTATTGCCCATGCAGTATCGATTGAAATTTAATAAAAGGAGGAATCTAGATGCTTCCCATGTTTTTTTGGGCCTTCATCATTGGAGGAATTATTTGTGTGATTGGACAGTTAATGTTTGATGTGGCGAAGTTAACTCCTGCACATACGCTTACTACCTTAGTAGTAGTAGGGGCTATACTTGACGGTTTAGGATTATATGAGCCTTTTGCAGATTTTGCTGGGGCAGGGGCCACGATCCCTATCACAAGTTTTGGTAATGCACTTGTTCACGGTGCAATGCAAGAAGCGGAGAAACACGGACTTATTGGCGTTTTAACAGGAATGTTTGAAGTAACAAGTTCAGGTATTTCAGCTGCTATTATCTTTGGATTTATCGGTGCGTTAATCTTTAAGCCAAAAGGATAATTCGTTTATTGGAAACTGAATAATAATTATAGTTCTTCCTTCCTTCAGGACAATCGTACATTCTCTGCCAAGCTAGTAGCTTGCCTACACATAAATTGCTAATCACCATATCTTATTAAGGAATACAGAATAAGTGAGGTGAAGTAGGGATGTGCTTTGGCGGCGGATATGGATATGGCGGAGGCTATAATGGCGGCGGATATGGCGGTTATGGTTCTTTTGCATTAATCGTTGTTCTTTTCATTCTTTTAATCATTGTAGGAGCTACTTTCTACAACTAAAAATTGCAAAAAGAGACAGCTATAGAAATGTAGCTGTCTCTTTTTCTATTATTAGTCAGTTATGGAATTTTTCCTTCTATTCCATTTCTTAGCATTAAAGGCTCACCATTTCCTTGATGATTCATACAATGTAAAGTAGGTCATCGAAGGAGGATTAAGATTTATGAACAACAATAACTTCTTTAAGAATATTGAGTCAAAAACTGGTGTGAATATGAAAGACATTTTTGAATTAGCTAATTCTTTGCAAAATGCAAACTTTAAAGATGAAAAAACAGTAAGAGGCGTAATTCGTAGAGTTTCACAAATTGCTGGAAAATCTGTTCCGAAAGAAACGGAAGATAAAATTGTGCAATCCATTGTAAAAGATGGGAAGCAACTTGATTTTAGTACATTGTCTAAAATGATTAATAAAAAATAAATAAGATACAAAAAAGTAGGGTGTCCATAAAAAAAGGAAACTGCATACACACTAATATGTGTATGCAGTCAGTCCTTTTTGGACACTCTAGTTTCTTTATTGAAAGTAAGGTACTAAAGATAAAGCAGATAAAAAACGAGAAGATTTTGCTTTTTTCCCTCTTAAGAACATAGGAATAGATAAATATAATTCTTGTTGTGCTCTTGTCATTGCTACATAAAGCAAGCGTCGTTCTTCTTCGAGTGGAGCAAAATCATTATTTCGATAGGAATCTAAGGCATAATCATGTGGTAGAGATCCATCAACGGTGCCAACTATATAAACGGTCTTATATTCTAAGCCTTTTGCACGATGAATCGTACTTAGGGTTATCACATTCGACTGATCTTTATATTGTTTTCTTAGCTCATCATTCATTGCTATCATATGATCCGTATATTGAACAAATTCTTCAATCAAAGTAAATTTACTTGCAACTACCTTTAAATCACGGATATCATCAGATCCTTTATCCCACTGATTTCCCTCATTTCCACGTTTCTTTATAAATTCTTGGAATCCCATTTCTTTTTCTACAATAGTTATAGCGTCAGTCGGTTTTGATGAAACGAGTCTTTTTAATGTAGGTGGAATTCTTTTTAATTTACTTTCTTGAAAGGCAAAACCTGTCTTAATAAGTGGTAGACAGTCTAAGAAACTACAATCTTCTAAAATACTAGTAGCTTTTATATCCTGGAGTACTGTCTTTTTTAAGAAAAGTGTAGGAAGGATATCCATTACTGCTTGCTGACTATCTGGATCAATAATTAGTTTTAAATAAGCAAGCATACTTTTTACCATAAATCGTTGATAAAAAGAACCAGTATTCTGTTCCAATCGAAAAGGTAGATTAGATGTAGCAAGACGTTCAAAGATAGCGCGACTATTTGTATTTGTTCGGAACAGGATAGCAAAATCTTTTGGTTCATAGCCATTTTTAATTTTTTCCTGCATATCTGTCACAATCATCGTTGCCTCTTCTTCTTCATCGTATGGATAAAAAGAAATAGGGAGATCCCCTTTATAACTTGTATACATTTTTTTTAATCGTCTATTCTTATTTTTACTAATTGTTGCTTTCGCTATGGAGATAATTTCTTGTGAAGATCGATAATTATAATCTAAAACGATGGATTTAGCATTTGGAAAATCTTTTTCGAAAGCTAAAAGGTATTTTGGATCACTACCGCGAAATGAATAGATAGCTTGATCATCGTCTCCTACTGCATAAATGGACGCAGCTTTCTTCGCCATTAATTTAATCCATTCGTATTGAACTTTATTTATATCTTGAAATTCATCTAGTAGGAAATGGGAAAAACGATTTTGATAGGTTTCTAGAATCATAGGGTTTTCTAAAAAGAAGTGAAACCCTTGTAGAAGCATATCGTCAAAATCATATAAATTTCTTTCTTGTTTTTTAGATTCATATTCGCCGTATAGTAGTAATACCTTTGATTCCCAATCATTTGTTGGTTTTATATCTTTCGGTAGTAGCATACTATTTTTCCATGCGCCTATTTGTTGCAATGCAGCATCAAAAGGAAAATCCTTATCATCTATTTGATGGATACGAGCAATTTCTTTTAATAGAAGCTCCCGTTGCCAGTTACTACTTAATAGTTGATCTCTTTGCCATTTTTCCGGTTGGTGAAACATTAATATTTGATAAAGAATACTATGAAATGTCCCAGACACAATTCTTTGCACAACCGCTTTTGTCATTTTAGGATAGAGGAGAAGTCGCTCCTTCATTTCTTTAGCTGCTTTATTTGTAAACGTTACTAGCATAATATTGGAAGGATTAACTTTCTGTTCATGAATTAAATAGGCAGCTCTAGTCGTCAGAACCCGGGTTTTTCCACTTCCAGCACCGGCAACAACTAATATAGGACCATTATCTATCGCAACAGCCTTACTTTGTGAAGTATCAAGTTGTATCCCATTTTTATGAAGAATATCTAGATAAGAATCAGCTGGAAATGAGGATTCCTTTTTACTTGTTAATAGTGATTCTTGGATGGAAGAGCGCATAGTCATTGGTTCTTTAAACACGATGGCATGCTCTACATCTTGGGAGATACTTCGCGATTTAGGAATTCGAAAACCATTTTTTTCTTCGTATTCAATCGTTGCAGCTTGTTCATTTTGACTTTCTTCCAACATATCTGTATGACATTCATTTTTAGAAGAAAGATGGAAAAAGTGAGGTTTTCGATGAATACCTAAATAAAGTTGAACAGCTTCCCCACAAATAGGGCAACGAAGAAATCCCTTTTTGCCTGCATCAAATATCATCTGTAACTCTTGTCTGGCGCTTCTATCTATATGGAATAATCGATCATTGTATCGAGCAATTAACATGAAAAAACCTCAAATCTTGTTTTTACTAAAAGAGACTATTAACTTTAAAGCATACTAACTATCATACCAAAAACAAGAGCTTGTTTAAAGAGTAGAGAAGGTTTGTATGGTTAATATAGGGGGAAAAGAATAATATACCAGAGTGGAAGGAGAATGGAAAATGGGTTATATACTTCCAGTAAGAAATTATGAGCAAGAGCAATACAGTATTAGAGATATACATAGTAAGGAAAAAATATATAAAAAAGAAGAAGTACATCCAATAGCTAAAATAAATCTTCCAAATGATATCCAAAATTCTTTCCGGAATTCTCTTCCAGCGAAAAAAGGATTAGAAAGACAACAAATGCATGAGAGTTTGACAGGTAAGGAAAAATTAATAGCAAAACTAACTGGAAAAGGTATTTATTTTCATGCATCTGTTTAGAAAATTATCCTGTATTTAGTAATTTTGAATGAAAAGTGGTTCGCCTTCTTTCCATTCAGCATAAAGAATCTCTTTTGGCTGATGAACACCCATCTTTTTTAGCTCATTCAACAATTGATATTCACTCCATCCGGTATAGGTAAGATTTTCTTTAATAATTTCTCCATCTAAGATGACGCTTATTGGCAAACTGATAGTGCTATCATAAGATAGATTTAAATCTTTCATCGTTGGATTGGAGTAGGGTTGCTTTTTTAAGACACTAACTGTTCCATCTGTTTCTAATATGGCATAGGCACATTCTGCGATAGAAAAGATATCTTTTGAACGAAGAAGATGCATTAATTGATTTAAATCTAAGTGATTTTTTTTTAATTCCTGATAATTAATTTTCCCCTTATTGATAATGATTGAGGGTTTTCCTTCCAGTATTTCTCTGCTTTTTCGGAACTTTTGTGTAATGAATTCTGTTATATAAATTAATGCTCCCCATAAAATAACGGAAAAGGTTATTTCTACTATTCCAGATTTATTATCGTACATGGCATTACCAACTAATTCTCCAAGTACTAAGACGGAAACGAAATCAAAGGTCGTTATTTGGGTAATCTCTGTTTTTCCTAATACTCTAGTTAGAATGAGCAGTAAGATATAGCCAACAATCAATTCCCCAAAAGTATGCGAGAGTTCCATATAATCAACATCCTTTCACCTATTCATTTTAGGCAAATGAATGAAAAATAAACAAAAACGCTTATCCTAAATAGATAAGCGTTTTTGTTTATTTTTATAGACTTTTATACATCGTTTTATGTGGTATTCCCGCATCCAAAAATTCTTCTTGGGATAGTACTTCATAACCTAGTTTACTGTAGAAAGGGATAGCTTGAGTTTGAGCGTTAAGCTTTAGAGCTGGGGCTCCTTTACTTTTGGCATACTCTTCAATTTTATTCATAACTGCTTTTCCAGCTCCGCCTTTCCGGCTATCTTTTAGGATGCATATTCTCTCCACTTTTCCATATTCATCGAATGAACGATATCTACCTGCTCCAATAGGATTTTGATTGTCATCGTATAGAACAAAATGAACACTTTCTTGTTCGAATTCATCGATTTCTTCTTCCATTGGAACATGTTGTTCTTCTACAAATACGGTTTTGCGTACGTAAAATGCATCTTCTAATTCTTTATCTGTTCTAACAATGATGGCATTCAAAATTCAATCACTTTTCCTTTCCAAAGCGGAACGTTTCTAGAACGGTCCAAGACCCATTTTCTAATTCATATAATAAATGAAAACGGTCTGTAATTTCTTCATGATTAAAGGTTTGCATACGTAAATTGCTGTATAAATCTAAATGTTCATCACTAGATAAGTTTTGACCAAGGGTAATATGTGGGACAAAAGGATGTTCAGATGTAACATCAAGTGAGCTAATTAACTCTTTATGTAAGGCTTCTAGGTCTGAGTTTTGCTCCACTTTTAAATAAACGACATTACTAACAGGCTTAAAAGAGCTCACCTTTGTCACTTTTATTGGAATAGAATGAAAGTGACCTGCAATCGTGTTTAATTTCTTACTTACATCTTCTATTTCCTCATTACTTGCTTGAAATTCTCTTACTAACGTGATATGTGGCGGGATTAGCGCGTATTTAGGGTCATAGCGTTTACGAAAAGAATTTGCTATGTCTTGAAGTTCTTTTCCAGGAAAAATAGCAATACCGTATTTCATTCGATGGACCTCCAATCATAATAAAAATGCTTTTCTCATATAGAAAAATGGACTATCTTTTAATATTACGTTTTTAATGTACTATATGTTAGATATTATAACAAAATAATCAGGCTATGTTCAAAGTTTTCAAAAAAAACTATTATTTTATAAACATGATTTTCTTTTAAATAGAAAACATCTTTAAAAGAATTTTTCCAATATAAGGCTGCCAATGTTTCCAAGTGTGATCACCATCAAATTCTTCATATTGATAATCAGCATTTGTTGTTTGTAATACTCGAGATAATTCTCTGTTTGGAGTGAGAAAATCCTCAATCGTTTGTCTTGTTGTGTTCACTGCAGTTTCTTTTGTTCCAATAATATGATCTATTTCTAGAAGATGATAACTCGAAAAGTTTCTTGCCATATCTAATACATCCTCATTAACTAAAGGCGATTGAAGCATGACTTTTCCAAAAGTATTTGGATACTTTAAGGCTGTCATAAAAGAAACAGTAGCTCCTAGCGAGTCACCGATTAATCCTCTTGCTAATCCCATTTGGTATGTGGGAAACTCTTTATCAATAAAAGGGACCAATTCATGTGCTAAAAAGCGGATATAGGCTTTATTTTGGGAACCAGAAGGATGATACTTTTCCCATCTATTTTGTACACTTGTATACGGAATTCCTACAATAATAGTATCAGTTATTTGCATGTTGTTATGTAATTCATCTGCAACCCTACCAATTCG
>DATMFU010000348.1:0-2410 GCA_035556015.1 Niallia sp.
CATGGCAAGAGATGCCCCACCTAAAACTGCGGTTGGAATCAAGGTTGTAACTGCAGCGATTTTTGGGATGAAGCCTAATGCAACTAAAATCATCCCTGCAGCATAAATGGCACTTTTGGTTTTTACTCCTGTTAATTGAACTAACCCAACATTCTGAGAATAAGCAGTATACGGAAAAGAATTAAATATTCCTCCAATTACAGAGGCTAATCCTTCTGAACGATAGCCTTTCGCTAAATCCTTATCTGAAACTTTTTTATTCGTAATATCACCAAGAGCAAGATACACACCTGTCGATTCAATTAAACTTACAATCGCAACAAGTATCATGGTAATAATGGAAGTTATATCAAAAGTAGGTGTACCAAAGTAAAACGGTTTAATACCATGAATCCAGTTTGCTTCTCCTACTTCTGAAAAATTAACGATACCCATGAAAGAAGCAATAACTGTTCCTGCAATAATACCTATAAGAATAGAAATAGTTTTAATAAATCCAGTCGTAAATTTATTTAATAAAAGAATGATAGCTAATACACCAAATGATAAGACAAGGTTTTTAGGATCTCCAAAATCAGCACTTCCTTCTCCTCCAGCCATATCTTTAATAGCTACAGGAATCAAAGTAAGACCAATGATTGTTACAACAGATCCTGTAACAATTGGTGGGAAAAATTTAACTAACTTACTAAAAATTGAAGATATAAGGAAAATAAAGATACCAGAAACAATAATAGCTCCATAAATAGCAGATATTCCATGCTCACTACCAATAGCAATCATTGGACCAACTGCAGTAAACGTACAGCCAAGCATAACAGGTAGGCCAATCCCAAAGAATTTATTTTTCCAAACCTGTAGTAATGTAGCAATTCCACAAGTTAATAAGTCGATTGAAATAAGATAAGTAAGTTGTTCAGACGTAAGATGAAGTGCACCACCTACAATAAGTGGCACAAGCACTGCACCGGCATACATTGCTAATACATGTTGAAGACCTACAGACCATGTCTTGCCTGACATTTTTTTCATTTTAGTATCCTCCCGCGATAATACTATCAATTTGTCTACTTGGTGCAAATGTTACTTTTCCATCTTTCAAAGAGGCGATTCTTGCTAATGATTCCACTCGATATCCCTTAGCAATCAATTCTTCTGCTCCTGGTTGGAATGACTTTTCAATAAGAATTCCAATTCCGCTTACCGTTGCACCTGCTTGTTCGACAATATTAGCTAATCCAAGAGCTGCTTGCCCATTTGCTAAAAAGTCATCAATAATGAGGACACGATCTTCTTTTTTCATATATTTTTTTGAAACAGTTATTTCATTCGATTCTTGTTTTGTAAAAGAATAAACAGTAGCTGTATATAAATCACTTGTTAGAGTAAGAGATTTTCTTTTCCTAGCAAAGATAACTGGTACATCTAGGGCAAGACCAGCCATAATAGCAGGCGCAATTCCTGAAGACTCAATGGTTAAAATCCTCGTAATACCTGCCTCCTTAAATAACCTCGCAAATTCCCAGCCAATTTCCTTCATTAAGTGAGGATCCATTTGATGATTAATAAAAGAGTCTACTTTTAGAACCTGGTCACTCAGTACAATACCTTCTTCTTCAATTTTCCTAGTTAATAATTCCATGATGAAAACAACTCCTCTTTTTTGGCGGGGTCAGACCCTCAACGCTTTAAAGCAGTGAGGGTCTGACCCCCCAAGCAAAATAAAAAAGCAGTCGCTTACTCTATGAGTAAGCGACTGCTTTTAAACGAGCATGATAAACTGCTCTACTCTAAAATAGAATCAGTATATCTCCAATTTATTACACGCTTACTCGTAGTCAAATGATTCACGGTCATTTGGTAGAAACTTGCAGGCCATATTCCTGCCATTATACGAGTATTTTAATTATGTTAAATTATTTGACAACATAATGGATTATAACGGATATTTTTTAAAATGAAAACAAAAAATTAAAAATAGGATAGATTTCCCATCTAACAATCTATACATTTTTTGCTTTTTATTCGTCAAAATAAGCCCTGGATTTCCCCATGCCTTCTATCCTCAACCTAATTAAATGTATGCGATAAAACCACATTTCATCATTTATTTTCTATCGATACTTTTTATAACTCACTTGCATACTTATTTAATTTTTTAGCTAAGTCTTGAATTTCATTCATATAATTAGAAGTATGTTTTATAGATTCTGCCTGTTCTTCTCCAACTGATGCGATTTTTTCAATGGATTCATTTATAGCAGTAGTCGTCTTTCTGATTTGTTCCATCGTATCGGATATAGTCTTGGTAGAGGTAACTGTCTCTCTTGAAAACTTTCGAATTTCATTTGCAACTACTTCAAATCCTTTTCCTTTTTCACCAGCTCTAGCTGCTTCTATTGCTGCATTT
>DATMFU010000349.1:0-13525 GCA_035556015.1 Niallia sp.
TCAACTTCTACTTGCAAACGGCTGTTACCATTCTGTATTTCTTCCATAATCGTTTTTGCTGATTCAATATTTGTATTACAATAGTTCCTTGCAATAACTTCTTTTTCTAATAAATCATATAGTAAATCAATTTTCTCTTGTGATTCAGCACTAATTTTCTCTACCTTCTCAATTTCACCTTCAGTAAGTAGCTCTTCCATCTCCTTGAGATTTTGTGTTAAAACCTCTATTTCCGTATCTATTTGAAGATGGTCTAATATATATCCTTGAGTTACCATATCTGAATACCCATCTTTTAGTTCACTTATCTGATCAGGTAACTTTGTATGACACTCCAGCAATAAAGGAGGGACTTTCTCTATTAAGTAAGTAACAGTTGAAAGTTGATCCTGTATGTTATATACAATTTCCCTTGCTTCTAGATAGTCACCATTATTTGTTTTTTCTTCATATTGAGTGAGTAACTCAGCAATTTCCTGAAGTATGCCTTCAATTTTTTGCTCAGAATCACCAAATGTATGTCTATGTGCTAAAAGAGTTTTCTTATTAACTCTATATGATTCTTTTAAATCCTCAATTTCTGTTCTATTTTTCTCTTCACTTCCAACAAGATTATTCAATTCTTCTAAAATAGTGTCCATTCTTTTTTCTACACTTTCCATTTTTAGACGAATTGTATCTTGTGTTCTCTTTGCTTTTGTAAATTTATATTTATCAATATAATTTTCCGTATCAAAAAGTAACTCTTCAATTTCTGGTAACTCCGTTGTAACAACTTCGTCCCATTCTTTTCTCCACTTTTCGAATAACTCTTCTGTTTGGCCAATCATGTTTAACTGTTTTACTTTTGCAAGCTCCTCTACGATAGGACGATTCATTATACTAATCTTTGCATTTTCCAGTTCATCGACAACTTGGTAATATTTTCGTTTGATAAAATAACCCGCTACGAATAGGCAAATAAGAATACCTATTCCTCCTATTAAGAAATCCATGTGAAGCCCCCTGTTCTTACACCAGCCATTATTCCATATCTATTCTAACAATTATGTATATGTAGGTACAATTCTTTGTATTTATGATAACATGTAAACGACAATTTTTGACTATTATTTTCATATTTTCATTTACTTTTTTTCCGCTTTCTTTACCAAACTTACTTTCTAAAAAAATAGTAGGTGAAAAATATGATTCCTTACGATTTTACTATTTGAAATCTTTTCTAGTTGCTGTCCATTTCACTATGTATAATTATGATAGAATTTACTACATAAAAACCTGGAGAATTAATTAAAAGGCTTGATAAAGAAAATCAATAATACTAGAAAATGCAAGTAAATCTCCAGATAATGTATAAAAGAAACTATTAAAAGAAATGGAAGGTAGGATTTCTATGGTTACAAGAGATGGACATATACATACCCATTTTTGCCCACATGGCACGAAAGATTCCTTTACTCAATATGTAGAAAGAGCAATTTCACTTGGATTTAAAGAAATAACTTTTACAGAACACGCTCCGCTTCCAGATAACTTTGAGGATACTACTCCAACTAAAGACAGTAGTATTAAAATAGAAGAATTACCAAATTATTTAAAAGAAGTACAACAAATTAAAGATTTTTATCGGGATCAATTGAAAATAAATATTGGACTTGAAGTAGATTATATCGAAGGATACGAGAGTGAAATCAAAAATTTCCTATTAGAATGGGGGCATTTTCTGGATGATAGTATTTTAAGTGTCCATTTCTTAAAAAACAATAATACCAATAAGTATGATTGTGTGGATTACAGTCCAGAATTATTCTCCATAATGATTGAGGAGTATGGCAGTGTAGATAAAATATACAACTGCTACTATAATACTATCCTAAAGTCGATAAGAGCTGATTTAGGACCTTACAAACCTGTTCGAATCGGACATATTACTTTAGTTAATAAATTTCAACTTTTATATAAAGCAAAAGATGTTTATTATAAAAACTTATTAACTATCCTTCAAGAAGTTAAAAAGCGTGGTTATACATTAGATTATAATGGCGCAGGTGTAAATAAACTATATTGCAAAGAACCATATCCACCTAACTGGGTAGTGGAAGAAGCAAAAAAGCTTAATATCCCACTTGTTTATGGTTCTGATGCTCATCAGGCAATGGACTTAGGACAAGGCTTAGATAGGTTGTTAATTAATAATAGATAATTCTGATGTATTTATACACAGCACCTTATCAATCCAATTATATATTTCGTTGATGTACTTCTTTTCAAAATATACTTCATTTACAAATACATGAAGTACATCTGTTAAGTAGTAAGAATGAATAAAAGGCATAGACAAAAGCCCTTTTAATTGAATGATGCTATATGAAATAGACATTTGATTAAATTCCTTTTTCTCTATGCCGCTTTCTAAAATCTTTGTAAAAATATATTTCTCTTTTACATAATAAGTAGACATAATTTCTCTTACTATTTGTGAATCAATGGTAACTTCACGTAAAATAAACCTAGTCAGTTGTATATTTTTACACTGATAGGACATGATCGCTTCTACAGATTTTTTTAGTTTCTCTTTTGAACTATCATTCTTTTCTAAATAGGCATATTCTAGTTGTTCTAAATAACCCTCAAAGAAGTTTATATAACAATATTCTAATAATCCTTGTTTTCCATTGAAATAATATGAAATATTAGCAATATTCACATTCGCAAGCCCAGCAATATCACGAATAGAAGTCCCATTAAATCCCTTATTATTAAACAACTTTATTGCTGCTTCCACAATCAAGTCCTTTGTTGGATTCTTTTTCATTTAATCTAACCTCTTTTCTGTTGCTAATACGTTGAAATTATGATTGAATAAAGAAAAACTTCCAAATCATTGCTATATATTTCTTTGATTTGAATAAAAAATCAAAAAAAACTAGCTATTCTATTGCTATGTCCACCTACCATTCTTCTTTCCTTGCACTGTAAGTAGTACGCTAGGGCATGTGTATAGGTTTAGAATATCGATTTTAGTCAAAATAAATATCTGCCTATTTAGACTTCTTTACAACTAGGGACAATCCCTTTAAAAGAAACTCGACATTTTACTAGAATTTTCATAGTGATTTAGTCATTATCTATCGAATAAAAAGGAAAGCTTGGTGATTTTCATGTTTAACGTCGAAACTTACAATGGAAATAGAAAAGATCAGTATCAATTAGTAATAAAGCAGTTAGAGGCACTATTAGAGGGAGAAAGTAACCAGATTGCTAATCTTTCTAATGCAGCTGCATTATTAAATCAATTTTTAGACCGAATTAATTGGGTAGGATTTTATTTAGTAGAAAATAATGAACTTGTACTTGGCCCTTTCCAAGGATTACCTGCTTGTGTTCGTATTCCTTTTGGAAGAGGTGTTTGTGGAACTGCAGCTAGTAAAAAGGAAACGATAAGAGTGGAAGATGTACATCAATTCCCAGGTCATATTGCATGCGATGCAGCTTCCCAATCTGAGATTGTAATACCATTATTAAAACAAGATGGAACATTTCTAGGTGTTCTCGATATTGATTCTCCGGAGAAAAATCGTTTTGATGAATTAGATCAGGAAGAATTAGAAAGCTTCGTTTCTGCTTTAGTTAAATATTTATAAAAAAAATGTCCTAAGAGCATTCTCTATTCTGTCAGAATGCATGCTTAGGACATTTTTTTATGACTTAACAAAGTAAGGAATCCTGTACTACTACTTTGTTTTTCCCTGTTTCCTTTGCAATATATAATGCTTTATCTGCCCGTTTAAAAATTGTATGATAGTTTTCTTTAGTTTCCTTATTCCAATAAGAAACACCACAAGATATCGTTACAGTTGGTGAAGTCCATTTTCTTACCTTACTTACAAGTCTTTCTGCTACACTGACTCCGATAGAAAGAGGCACTCTAGGAAGATAAATGGCAAGTTCTTCTCCTCCCCATCTCGAACCGATATCAGAACTCCTAATATTCTCTATGATTATATTTGCAACTTGGACAATAATTTCATCTCCAACTTGATGACCGTACGTATCATTTATTGATTTAAAATTATCAATATCGACTAAGATAAATGTCCCCTCTTTATCTTCCGTTAAGGAACATTCAATCTTTTCATCTAAAAAGCTTCTAGAATATAATTTAGTTAAGTGATCCGTTACTACCATCTTTTCCAATTCTTCTCTGAGCATAGAATTAGTTAAGGCAAGGGTGGAATGGTGAATTAAGGATTGCAATAATTTAAATGTATCAAAAGAAAAATAATATGGATCTGGATGCATGACAATTGCAAAACCTTTTAATATTCCTGTTTGTATCATAGGTACTGCCATAATGGATTTATACTCCGTATCGTCCATTTGTATACTAAAATCCCCTAAAAACATCGAGTCCTTCTCCACTTGTATGATTTCTTTAAAAAATTGAATATACTTTAAAGCCTTTTTTTCAAAGAAGAATGGAGAACTTCCCTGTAATACTTTAATTGAATTAGATTCACATGAAAATAGTATGAATCCTACTTCCTTTGCATGAAAGCTAGTTGATATACGTTCACACATATAGGTCATTATTTCGGTTAACCTTAGATTGGAATTAAGTTGATGTGATGCTTCATTTATTAATTGCAAATCAGCTACAAGTTTCTTTGATTGTTGATATAATTGAGCATTCTCTAATGCCCCACCTGCAACATTTGCAATCGCAGTAATGAACTCCACTTCATTTTTAGGGAAAATGTTTGTATGTGGAGCAATTATTTGCAAGACACCATATATTCCTTGTTTACCTTTCAAAGGGGCATAAGTAATTGCTTTATTCTCATCAACCATTTCTTCAAATTGTATATCCCCTGTTACATAAGCTTTCATTGCAGCCATATTTTCACTATCATATTCTAAATCCTTCACAGGTAAATCTCCATGACTATTATTATCATGAGACAACAATAGATAATAAGTAAAAGAGGGATAAATGTCTTGTAAGGTATAAATAACTTCACTCAACACATTTTCCATCTTCATAGAAGAATGCAATTTTTGTGTTGCACGAAATAACTGTTTATACTTTCTTTCTTCTTTTAGCACCTCATACATTTTTTGTAATTTAGTAAGAAATGATTCAAACTCTTCGGCTATATCCTTTAATAGAATATCTTCCTCCGTTAATAAATCAGAACTTGCAAAATTTGCATTCAATACTAAAAAGTAACTCTTTTGATTCCTATCATTTAACCGAATCATTTTTCCATTCTTAACTACTTTTTCGCTTCCAATAGAAAATTTATTAATCTTATTAATAATACGATTCCCATGGAAAATAGTTGGGATGGTATGTAACGTTGTTTCTTTATTAGTAGAAATTACATTCTCATATGAAAGGTTCCAGTCTTGAAAAGAATATAATGCAGCTTCTATAATGTTGGGAGAAAAAACTTCTTTGACTGCGTAAAGCATTTTTTGAACATTAATAAGATAATCTTCATAAATTAAATCCGTATCCAATAAATCTAAAAAGCGGCTTTGTAGCTTAAATATATTTTGATGGCCAATGAAATTCATGTATTCATCACCTAATTCACCTAACTATTCATTTATTAAATAGATAATGGATATGTAATTATTGAAAAAACATCCAATTTAATAGTACTTTTTACTCATAAATAAAATAAAAAAAAAGAAATATACTTCGCTATCTTTTCTCTTCTAAATAATATATATTTAAATACAGTAATTGTTTTCAATAGTTAATTTATTCTAATTATACCATATTTAAAAATAAGGTAGTAATAATAATTCGCAATTTTTCAACATTTACCCACAATTTATATATGTTTTCTACTACAAATCAAAGAAGAATACTTGACAGGAACTATATAAAAATCATATAATACTCTTTGTGTAAAATAGCGCAGCATATGTTAACACTTCTTGTTTTATTTTGTTCCTCATATTAATGATGGTGTATTGTGTAACCCCTGGCTGCTAGGGCGAAGATACAGGAAGACAAAATACACAGGAATATATGTTACATCTGTTTTTATTTTACCAAAATAAAAACACGAAGGAGGAGTCAATTATGGCTCGTTATACAGGTCCAAGCTGGAAACTTTCTCGTCGCCTTGGAATTTCATTAAGTGGTACAGGTAAGGAGTTAGATAAACGCCCTTACGCACCAGGACAACATGGTCCAAACCAACGTAAAAAATTATCAGAATACGGATTACAATTACAAGAAAAACAAAAACTTCGTCATATGTATGGTGTGAACGAACGTCAATTCCGTAATCTTTTTGATATTGCAGGCAAAATGACTGGTAAGCATGGTGAAAACTTCATGATCTTATTAGAAACTCGCCTAGATAACGTTGTTTACCGTTTAGGTTTAGCTCGTACACGTCGTCAAGCACGTCAATTAGTTAACCACGGTCATATCTTAGTAGATGGAAAACGCGTTGATATCCCATCTTACCGCTTAAAAGCTGGTCAAACAATTACTTTACGTGAAAAATCTCGTAACTTAGCAGTTGTTAAAGAAGCAGTTGAAGTAAACAACTTCGTACCTGATTTCTTAACTTTCGATGCTGATAAATTAGAAGGAACATTCACTCGTTTACCAGAACGTTCTGAATTACCTGCTGAAATTAACGAAGCTCTTATCGTTGAGTTCTACTCTCGTTAATAGTATTGCTAATTATTTAGCATTAATTAAAAAACTAGAATCGTTTATAAACGATTCTAGTTTTTTTGTTGTTTCTTTAAAGCTAAGAGTTTGTGATTCAAACAATATTGTTTTGCTTTAAAAAAAATAAACCTAATGCAATAAAAATGACCAGAAACATATTCTCATGTCCTGGTCTTGAATTTTACAATTTGAATTTTTTAACTAAGCCACTTAATTCGTCAGCCATAGTTGATAAAGCACTAGCAGATGATGTAACCTCTTCTAATGTTGCTAGTTGTTCCTCTGAGGAAGAGGCAATCTCTGTAACGTTATTAGTAGATTTTGTTGCTAAATTAGCAACTTCTTCTATGGAAGCACTCACTTGTTGAACACTTGCAGACATTTCTTCAGAAACAGCTGATAACTCTTGTGTTTGCGCATTAACTTCTTCAATTGATTTTAGAATTTCTTCAAAAGACTTACCAGTTTCTTCAAATAAATGCAATCCACTTTCAACTACTTCATTTCCTTTATTTGTCATATTAACAGCTTTTGCTGTATCATTCTGTACCAATTGAATGATTTCTGCAATATGATTGGCAGACGTCCTAGATTGTTCTGCTAATTTTCTTACTTCATCTGCTACCACTGCAAAACCTTTTCCATGCTCTCCTGCTCTTGCTGATTCAATTGCAGCATTTAAGGCTAAGAGATTTGTCTGTTCAGCAATATTTGTTATTACCTCTATAATATTATTTATTTCATTTGTTCTATTTTCTAATTCACTCATAACAACACTAGTCTCTATTGATGTCTCGTGAATCATAGTCATTTGACTAACTACTTTTTGAACGTACTCATTCCCAATTATCGCTTGATTAGATGCTTCCACAGCAGATTCTGCAACTGTTCCGGAAGAATCCGCTATTCGCTGAACCCCTACTGTAATTTCACTCATAGCATTTGCGCTTTCTTCTGTATTTCTCCCCTGAACTTCTATACTATTTGCAACTTCTTGTATCGATAAAACCACATGGTGCGTAGCTTCGGTTGTCTGTTCTGAACTAGCCATTAACTCTTCTGAAGAAGAAGCAACTTGTTCAGAAGTAAGGTTTACATCATGGATAATAACTCTTAAATTTTCTCTCATTTTATTAAAGGATTTTGCCAATTGACCAATTTCATCTTTATTTTTAATATTTATTTCATCAATACTTAAATTTCCTTCTGCTATTTCTTCTGCAGCATTAGAAAGTAAACGAACAGGCTTGGTAATAATTTTTGAAATAACTATTGCTACTACTATACCTATTAGGATAATTAAAATACACATAACCAAGATATAATTTATCGTTGTATTTGTTCTTTCCGTTAACTGTTCACTTGAAGTCATCATAAGTTCCTGTTGGGAAGTCAACAATTCCTTTGAAATAGTTTTTACCGCTTCTATCGCTTCTTTTCCGTCCGTCCCCATAACCTCAAGATACTTTTCCGTATTATTTTGCTTTTTATATTCAATCATCTTTTGACCAGCAATATAGTAATTTTCTTCTGCTTCTACCATTTGATCACTAAGATCTATAACCTGATCTGTATAGATACTTTTTTTGAATTTTTCCATGTTATTCTTAAAGTCTATGCTTGCTTGTTCAAAGTCTTCTATTTCGTTTACGTTTCCACTTGCTAAATATCCACGAAGTGCTGTTACTTCACTCGTTGAATTCTTATATAGCTCTGTAACAAGTTCGATTTTGGTTAATCTTTCATCTATTAAGTTCACATAATCACTGTTCACTTTTTTAAACTCAAAATATATAACTCCTGTTACAACAACTATTAAGAAAATAATAGATAGAAAACTAAGTAATAATTTCGCTTTAATGGACAATTTCATTTTGATCTATAACTCCTCTTCCTTGATTTTCTAATCAATTAATAGTTCTCACTCTTTTTAGCGATTACATCATGGAGAAACCAACTCGTAACACTACCATTGGAAAAATAAATAAGTTATAACTCTTCAGCAAATTAGTATCCATACAAATAAATAACTATTCGAGCAACTCTTCTAAAACATCCGAAATTGCAAATAGGGTTGTTATATATTACATTTCATTTAGTAAAGTAATTACCGAATATTAAATAGAAGTGGCAGTCTTATCATTCGTTTATAACCATTAAAAATGTTAATAATAACCTTAAATCTTCACATTGACTAACTATATTTTATTTTCCGACAAATTTCAACATTTTTCTGCAAAATTCATTTTTTTCGCTATTTTTCCATACTATTTTCCTATTTAATAAACACTTTTTTCCATATTCTAAATCGATTTGATTAAAAAAAAGATTACCTAACAGGATACATTCCCTATTAGATAATCTTTCCTTTTAATATTTAATTAAGAAATATTTCTTTTTACCTCTACGAATAACAGTGAATTTCCCTTCCATTCTATCTTCTTCTGTTATCACATATTCTAATTCCTGCTTACGTTCACCATTCAAATATACTGCACCGTTTGTAACATCCTCTCGAGCTTGTCGCTTCGATGAAACAATCCCTGCTGCAACAAGAAGATCCACTAATAATACATCTCCTTCTTTATGTTCATAGCTAGGAACGTCTTTAAAACCTTGTTTAATTTCTTCAGCAGTTAAGTTTTGGATGTCTCCACTGAATAATGCTGCAGTTATTTTTTGCGCTTGTTCTAACGCCTTTTCTCCATGAATTAGTTTAGTCATTTCTTCAGCTAAAGTTTTTTGAGCTTTGCGTAGATGAGCTTCTTCTTGAACAGATACTTCTAACCCTTCGATTTCTTCTTTTGAAAGGAAGGTAAAGAATTTTAAATACTTAATAACATCAGCATCTGCTGTATTAAACCAGAATTGATAAAACTCATATGGAGTTGTTTTTTCAGGATCTAACCAAATTGCACCACTTTCTGTCTTACCAAATTTAGTTCCATCTGCTTTTGTAACCAACGGAATAGTTAAACCATAAGCTTTAGAACCTTCAGCTAGATTTTTTCTTATCAATTCCAATCCTGTTGTAATATTTCCCCATTGGTCACTTCCACCAATCTGTATTTTACAATTATGATTTTCGTATAGGTGTAAAAAGTCTAACGCTTGAAGGATTGTGTAAGTGAATTCAGTAAATGAAATTCCTGTTTCTAAACGATTCGCAATTGTGTCTTTTGCTAACATATAGTTGATACCGATATGCTTACCATAATCACGAAGGAAAGTAACAATATCCATTTTACCAGCCCAGTCATAGTTATTTACCATAACTGCACCATTATCTCCATCGAAATCAAATATTCTTTCTAATTGTGCTTGTAGACATTTTACATTATGTCCAATAATATCTAATGTTTGTAACTTTCTTTCTTCACTTTTCCCACTAGGATCTCCAATTAGACCTGTTGCTCCACCAACTAAAACAATCGGACGGTGACCAGCATTTTGAAAACGTCTTAATGTTAAAAATGGAAGCAAATGTCCAATATGCATACTATCTGCTGTAGGATCCACACCACAATATAAACTTGTCATTCCAGTTGCCAATTGTTCTTTTAATCCTTCTTCATCTGTTTGTTGATATATAATCCCTCTCCATTGTAAGTCTTCTAATAAATTCATATATGCTCCTCCTTAATCTCTATATTCATTCGTTATAGTGTTCTACTATTAAACACAAAAAAATCCCTGCATAATATGCAGGGACGCAAAAATAGCGCGGTACCACCCATGATTGAGAAAAAATGATTAATTTCTTCTCCACTTAAATAGATAACGGTCTATTCCGTTCACTACTACTACTCTCTTTCTTAGAGGTTCCCAGTGAAAGCTCCAGGAGGTAATTCACTCTTTTATATATACCATTTCACACCAACCAATGGCTCTCTTCAATAGGGATAAAAGAATTACTTATTCCTTTCTACGCACGTAACGAATCAATATATAATTAGCTTATTTTTATCATATTCGTACGAGAATTGTCAAATGTTTTTCCTAAATTATAGGAAAAATATCGAAATTTGGCTATATTCGTCCTCTCTTTATGCTATAATGTATTTGATTTTAGGGGGAATGATACCATGAATGATAGGCCGAAGTGGAAAAATACTCTACAGATTTTTTTAAACTTCTTTACCAATAGAAAAACAATAAAAGGTGCACGTGTTACGTATGATGTAACATGGAATGTGGTTTTACTGTTTATCATCATTTTATGTTTAGGCGGAGCCTTTGCAGTTGGAATTGGAGCTGGTTATTTCGCTTCACTGGTTAAGAATGAACCTATTCGTTCTTATGAAACCATGAAAAAACAAATATATAATTACGAAGAAACTTCTGAAATATATTTTGCTAATAATGTATATTTAGGGAAACTTCCAACTGATTTAGAAAGAGAAGAAGTAAAGATAAAAGATGTTTCTCCATATTTAAAAAATGCAGTAATTGCAACTGAAGATGAAAACTTCTATGACCATGAAGGAATTGTCCCAAAAGCTATTTTTCGGGCATTATTCCAAGAAGTGGCTAACTCCTCGACACAATCTGGTGGTAGTACACTAACCCAGCAATTAATCAAAAATCAAATCTTAACTAACGAAGTATCTTTTGACAGAAAAGCTAAAGAAATTCTACTAGCACTTAGGTTAGAAAAGTTCTTCGAAAAAGATGAAATTTTGGAAGCCTATTTAAATGTATCCACATTTGGAAGAAATTCTTCTGGTAGGAATATTGCGGGAGTGCAATCTGCAGCGAATGGAATCTTTGGAGTGAAAGCAAAAGATTTAACACTTCCACAAGCTGCGTTTATCGCCGGATTACCTCAAAGTCCCTTTGGATATACCCCTTTTACACAAGAGGGTAAACTAAAGAAAAATCTGGAACCTGGTCTAGAACGAATGAAAACGGTTCTAAATCGAATGTATGATCAGAAAATGATTTCAAAGAAAGAATATGACGAAGCAATTAGTTATGATATAACGCAAGACTTTATTGGTAGAAAATCTAGCCCATTAGAAAAATATCCATATGTGACCAATCAAATTACCAAAAGAGCTACAGAAATCGTTGCAGAGATGTTAGCAAAAGAAGACGGGTACTCAAAAGCCGATTTAGTGAAGGATGATGTGTTAGCTGAACAATATACTACCATTGCTGACCGTCAAATTCATCAAAATGGATACAAGATTCATAGTACCATCAATAAAAAAATATATGACATTCAAAAGAAAACAGTAGACAATTATAAATATTTTGGTCCTGATAAACCACAACAAATAATAGATCCAGAATCTGGAGAAAAAACTACGATTATGGAACCGGTCGAAACCGGTGCAGTTTTAATAGAAAATAAAACAGGTGCTATCCTTAGTTTTGTCGGTGGTCGGGATTTTAAGAGAGAAGAAACCAATCATGCTTTTGATAGTTTAAGACCAAATGGATCTACTATGAAACCATTATTAGTATATGCTCCTGCTATTGAATTAGGTACTTTATCACCTGGTAGTGTCCTTCCAGATATTCCTTTAAGTCTGAATCCAAGTACACCAGGGAAAGTCTGGCCAAATAACTATGATTTCCAATTCCATGGTTTAGTAACTGCACGTTATGCTTTAGCGAAGTCTTACAATGTTCCTGCAGTAAAAGCATATATTGATATAATGGCCCAAAATCCTATGCAATATTTAACGAAAATGGGAATCACCTCTTTAGACGAATCTGATTTTTCCATACGTTCAGCAGCAATTGGGGGAATCAAGTATGGAGTTTCTGTTGAGGAAAACACCAACGCATTCTCTACTTTTGCCAATGGTGGTGACTTTATTGATGCATATATGATTGAAAAGATTGAAGATAAAGAAGGAAATATTGTCTATCAACACGAAGTTAAAAAAGTAGATGTATTTAGTCCACAAACAGCTTATTTAACATTAGATATGATGCGAGATGTTATCAATCAAGGAACGGCAACTGCTATCAAAGGGCGCTTAAATTTTCATAGTGACTGGGCAGGAAAAACAGGAACTACCCAAGATCTCAATGATTCTTGGCTTGTTGCTACAAATCCAAATATTACATTTGGTGTGTGGACAGGGTACGATACACCAAAGTCTCTAGCAACTTCTGGTTTAACCTATAGTATGCGTAATAACTATTTATGGGCTGATTTAATGAATGCAGCTTACGAAGTAGCACCAGACCTAATAGATCCATCAGAAAGCTTTAAAATGCCTGGAGGAATTGTACAGAGATCAATCTGTTCTGTATCTGGTCTATTACCTTCAGAGGGATGTTCTAAAGCAGGATTAGTAACAACAGATTTATTTAAATCCAGCGCTGTTCCAACTAGAGTAGATGATAGTCTTGTAGCAGGTAAATATGTTGAAGTCAACAATAAAAAATACATGGCATTAGATTCTACGCCAAGTGAATTTAGCGAAAAAGGATTAATGTTAAATCCTGATTATATAGAAAAGCTCTTTGGTATTAAAATATCTGATCCTAGTATATTGAGTAAAAACAATCCTAAATTAGCGAATCTCATTATCCCAAGCAATAAGATAAATGAAAACGGCAAAAATCCTGGAGCTGTTAAACTCACATTAACCGGAAATACATTAACATGGAAAAATAATAGTGAAAATGATGTTATTGGCTATTATGTCTATAAAGATGGGAAAAAAGTGAAGAGTATTAAAGCACAAAATAGTCTAAGTTATACAGCTGGAAACGGAACATATATAGTTAAGGCTGTAGATATTGCTGGTAAAGAATCTAAAGCTTCCAATCAGGTTGTAATTGGAAATGAATCTGATAAAA
>DATMFU010000350.1:0-2440 GCA_035556015.1 Niallia sp.
TAAACAGGAGAGTATTGGTGTACACAAAGGGTTTGAATATTCTAGAACAGGTAATCCTACTCGTCATGCATTAGAAGAATTGATAGCCGATTTGGAAGAGGGGAAAAGAGGGTTTGCTTTTAGTTCAGGAATGGCAGCTATTACTGCAGTTATGATGCTGTTTAAAAGTGGTGATCACGTATTATTAACAGATGATGTATATGGTGGAACTTTTAGAGTAATGACAAAGGTTCTAAGTAAATTTGGAATTGAATTTACTTTTATTGATACAAGTAAGGCAGAGGATATTAAAAATGCAATTAAAGATAATACAGTAGCTCTTTATATTGAGACACCTACAAATCCTTTATTGAAGATTACGGATGTAAAAGCAGCATCTACTATCGCAAAAGAGCATGGTTTATTAACAATTGTCGATAATACTTTTCAAACTCCTTATTGGCAAAACCCATTAACATTAGGTGCGGATATTGTTCTTCATAGTGCCACAAAATATTTAGGTGGACATAGTGATGTTGTTGCTGGGCTTGCTGTAGTAAATAATGAGAAATTAGGAGAAGACCTACATTTTATTCAAAATTCTACTGGTGGTGTGCTAGGACCAAATGATTCATGGCTATTAATGAGAGGAATAAAAACACTTGGTATACGTATGGAAGAACATGAAAGCAATGCTAAAGAATTAGTAGAGTTTTTAGTAAATCATCCAAAAATAAGCAAAGTTTACTATCCAGGTTTACCATCACATCCAAATCATGCCATTGCAAAAGAGCAAGCACATGGTTTTGGTGGTATGATTAGTTTTGATGTAGGTAGTGCAGAAAATGCAGATCAGCTTCTTAGTAAGTTAAAATATTTTACCCTAGCAGAAAGCTTAGGTGCTGTAGAAAGTTTAATATCTGTTCCTGCAAGAATGACACATGCGTCCATTCCTGCTGAGAGAAGAGCAGAATTAGGTATTACAGATGGATTAGTTCGTATTTCTGTAGGACTAGAAGATGCGTCTGATTTGATAGAAGACTTAGAGCAAGCTTTAAAATAATACATTAAAATAAATATCTATATCTTAGTAGGGTAATCCTTACTAAGATATCTTTTTGGGAAAAAACAGAAAAAATACTAGTGATTTCATAAAGTAAATGTTTTACATATATGGTATGGTAGATACATAGCTTAAAAGGAAGCAGGGAGATAATTGGAAGAGACTTTAAAAACTTTAAAAGAAAAAATGGCTGACTTAAGACAATTTGGCATTATTTTGTTAGTTGCAGGAGTCTTTTTTTATTTAGGAGTAATTCTACCTTTGCCAGATAAATTACCTACATTTAACGAAATTATGATGATTACAAGTATTGCTTTCTTAAGTATATCTATATATCTTTTTAATAAAGCGAAGAATATAAAGAAAGAGATTGAGGAATTAGAAGAAGAATAGTCTTCTAGAATGAGATCAAAATTAATCGAGGATAATTCCTTATTTAATTTTGATCTCATTTTTTTACGAATTTATGAAATTTGGGAACTCGAAAAAAATTCACCCAATTTTCTAAAAAGTGGTTTACAAATAAGGTGTTGCCGGATATAATTACCAGTGTAAGAATAATAATCCAAAGGAGGTTGAAGTAAATGTCTAAATTATTAGTTGCATTAAACAGTGATACAACAATTAAATATAGTTTATACACGAATTCAACCGCTACGGAATGGAATTAATGGGTGCTATTTTCCTTAATTAAGTATATCCAACCGCAGGTTAGTCGTGTCCTGCGGTTTTTTAATTGTTCAAAAACCGCAGAGCAGGAATGCTTTGCGGTTTTTCTATGCCTATTTAAGAAAAATATTCCATTTTTAGAAAAAAAAGGAGTGTTGATAATGACGATTAATTTAATCTTTGTAACCATGACTTTCCGGAAAAAAGTATGGAGCGAAACAGAATTGCTACAGCAACAAGAAATTCAAGAACAAATGGAAGCAAATCGTTTGAAATTACAAAAATTAGGATATGTATCACATCTAATATAATGGCTATACTGCTAAGGGGGTGAGAATCATGACCTTAAATATACTTTTCGTAACAATCACGATAAAAAGAAAGAAAATTACAGAAGAAGAGTATTTACATTTACAGGAAATAGAAAGAATGATGGAAGAAAATAAAAATAAATATATTCAATCTGGGCATTTTTCTCGATTGATATAAGAGGAAAGAAACTAAATTAGGAGGTGAAAATATATGATGATAAATATGCTATTCTTTACCATAACTATTTCGAATAATCAAATGTCTGAAGAACAATTTAGACATCAACAAGAAATAGAAAGAATCATGGAAGAGAATAAACTAAAACAAATTAATACCATACCGTTTATCTAAAATTAGCAGAAAACAAACTATAGAGGAGTGAAGAATGATGGAAATAATTATTATACAGAGACGTCA
>DATMFU010000351.1:0-5194 GCA_035556015.1 Niallia sp.
ACAGCTCTAAACAAAAGGGGGAATTACACTTTGTAGTATCATTGTGTACCTCTTTTTTTGTTTTTATACATAATAATAAAATTTATTTATATATTTGTTTATGTATTATTTCGTCTTCTATGATATTTAATAATGCAACAACAGAACCTGAAAAAAAGGATGCAAAAGTATACACAGATAATCCAGTAAGAAATAGAAAGAATATCGTAGTAATGAATGTCATAATGCAACAATAGGTAACAGTGTGATAAGGGGAAAGCTTATCCATTTATAAAACCTTCTTTCTTCATTATGTTTTACTATATGTTTGGAGACTTCTTTATAGATGTAATTTATAGGAATATAAAGGATGCTTGCCCTTTTTTTGCTGAAAAAAGGGATAAGCCCTCACTGTTTTGTAAAAAAAGCATATTAAATAAGTATAAAGAATAGCTTGTATCACCTTCTTAGAAGCTGAATACATTGTCATATTCTTTATAACCGTAACCCCATAACCTCCTCTCACTTTGGGTATAATCAGTTACTGGTTATACCCCTTTTTTTTTTGTAATTTGGAGAACATAATTTCTTTTATTAAAATTAGTTAAAAGGTAGTGTTTTCGATGGGAGTACTTATCACCTTAATAAAAATAGTTATTTTGGCTCGTTTGTATAAAAATAAAACAAATAAAATTACATTAGGGTAATAATAAGAATACTTATGGTCAAATAATTCATTTAGGGTTAACTTAAGTAAGTATTTACTTGAATGTAAGAACAAAGAGGCAATTTTACATACTTTTAAATAGTTAATATTAATAAAAAGATTCCTCTTTTGGAAGGTATTAGAGGAGAGTTGATATAAGTATGGGCAAATAAATAATGTAAGCCCTATATTTTATTTTTATGTCTGTCGAAAGTTGTTATTTTATCAAAATACAAATATAATGAAGAATTGTAAATATGAAAATCTATTATTAAGCATTCTTTTTTTTGAGAATATATGTAGATAACTTTTTTTCTTCTTTCTAAAAATATAATGATTTACTTAACTTATTCTGTATTATTTGTTTTTACAGATTCAGAGGAGCAATGAAAATGTCCCCAAAAAACTCATCTAAAATAGATTATACATTAGTACTAATTCTTATGCTTTTATGCTTATGTAGTTTAATTGCTATATACAGTGCTGACTCCAGTTATGTTCTTAAACAAGTTCTTTATTATGGAGTAGGAACTGGATTTATTATCGGTGTAATAAGATTAGACTCTGACCAATTAAAAAAATTGACATGGTACTTATATGGAATAGGGATTTTACTTTTACTTGCGTTAATTGTTGCGCCTGATAGCATTGCTAGAGAAATTAATGGTGCAAAAAGTTGGTTCACACTTCCTGGTTTTTCTTTACAACCATCAGAGTTTGTTAAAGTCTTTCTTGTACTTGCTCTATCTCGTGTAATTGTTGAACATCAAGAGAAATACTTAATGAAAACTGTACAAACCGATTTATTGTTATTAGTGAAAATCGGTGGAATTACATTCTTACCGTTATTATTAGTTATGCAGCAACCAGATTTAGGTACTTCCATGGTATTACTATCTATCATGGTAGGTATGATTTTTATTTCAGGTATTTCTTGGCGAATCATAACACCGATTTTCTCTAGCTTAGTAGTATTAGCTGTTTCCATTTTATATTTAGTTATTTGGCATCCGGATTGGATTGAGAAGTATCTAGGAGTCAAGGAATATCAAATGGGAAGAATATATTCATGGCTAGATCCATACAATTACCAAAGTACAACTGGTTATCATTTAACACAATCTCTGCTAGCGATTGGATCTGGGCAAACTACTGGAAAAGGTGTAGGAACGAGTGAAGTGGTTCTCCCGGAGAACCACACAGATTTCATTTTTAGTGTTATTGGAGAAGAGTTTGGATTTATTGGAGCAAGTGTCGTTATAAGCCTTTTCTTCTTACTTATCTATCATATAACGAAGGTTGCTATGGATACGAAAAATACATTTTATACTTGTATGAGTGTTGGAATAATAAGTATGATTTGTTTTCACGTATTTCAAAATATCGGAATGACGATCGGAATTCTTCCTATTACAGGAATTCCACTACCTTTTATTAGTTATGGTGGTAGTTCATTAATGGGGAATATGTTAGCAATTGGTTTAATTTTTTCGATTCGTTATCATTATAAAAAGTATATGTTTTCCAGTGAAGAGTAACATATAAAAAAGGCTGTTCAAACTAAAAGTTTAACTATTAGTTTTGAACAGCTTTATTCTTATCCTTTTCTTGATGAGGGGGTAAGAAAAGAATAAATATAATTTTAGTCATCGGTGAAGATGATATTGATAATCATTATCAATAGATGTAATTTAATATTAAAACAGTTTTCACAATTTGTCAATTTAAATAGAGAAAAGGATGATTAAGAATGGATGAAAAATTTATAGAAGAATTTGAAACGTTAATAGCAAATTACACTGATTTACTTTTAGGCAAAGAGGACGAGGAGTTAAGGAATAAGGTTAAAATCTGGATGCTATATTCTTCTATGTCTAAAAATATGCCAGGCTTAGTAAAGCATTGGAATGCTAAATTCCCAGAATCTAAACAAGTAATTATCAATATTATTGGAGAAATAAAAACTTTAAATGAGATCGAAAGGCAAAAACGTAAATAGAGCATATGCTATATGGATTAAGCTTGGATTAAAAAAGGCCAGACCGACACCATAATAGATTGATGTGCGGAATGACCACAAAAATGTACAAGACAGCTATTGCAGGTTGGATGTTCCATATGGAAATTGATTACTGTAGCCTTTAAATTGTTGATAAGACTGTTGTAATTTAGAAGTATCTGCTGATTCTAACTTATACCATCCATGTTGGAACATAAAATTATATAGCTCTCTTTGCATATTTTGAGTTTCAGTAAAAATAGAGAGTAAATCTTGATACAGCACATCATTACTTGCCTCATTTAGTGCAGTGGAGTAAGAATCAGTCATATATTTTTCGTTTGCTAATAAATCATTGATAAAGTCCCTATCATTCATTTGTGGCGTTTTAGGAACTTGGGATTCGGGATTTTGCACAGATTGATTATTATTCATAAGGAGACCTCCCTTACCTGAATTTGTATGAAAAGAACCATATACAAGGCTATTATTAGTTCTGCATGCTTGCTTGAGTACTATCGTTTAAATGTTGAAGTATTCTTTCATAGTGGCGTTGATGCATTTGCCCACATTTCTCGATTTGCGCTTTTATCGCTGAATCCTGAGCATTTTGTGCATAAAAATGTGCCTTCTTCATGGCTAATAAATTCCAGGATAACATGTCAGTTAAGTAGAGAGAATCTTTTACTGTAACCATAACTGGTGGTGTAGTCATGATTTCATTTTGCATCATATTTGTAGATTGCTGTTGCATGAAGTTAACCTCCTTTTAGCATACTAATGCTTTTTATATTGGTTATTTTGGCTGTTCACTTTTCCACCGCCATCTGCTTCAACAGTAGGACCAGCATTCCCTTTCACACTAGCAGCACTTACACCAGCTTTAGAAGGATTTTTTTTAAGACGTGCCATGTGGCTCACCTCCTTTTACCTCTTCTAATAGTAGGATTACCTATTTTGGGCAAATAATGAGGGGGAAGACTGGGCAAATTGTGGAATCCATTTTGTGGTCAATGGAATAAAATAAGTTATTCATAATCGGGAAATTATGTTGTTTTCTTTTTATTCCTAATTTGAATGAAAAATCATTTATGAGTAAACCTAAAAAGGAACATTAGGAGGATAAAAGTGATTAAAGATATAAAAATTGCTGCTGTAATCGGTTCGGGAACAATGGGGTCAAGCATTGCAGCACAGTTATTAAATGCTGGAATCTCCACGATATTATTAGATTTGGTACCTTCTGTTTTATTACAAGAGGAAATAGATAAAAATTTAACTTTAGACGATAAGGAAGTAAGAAATCGTTATGTAAATAATGCAATAGAAAGAATGAAAAGAGAAAAACCAAGTGCACTAACAGCAAAAAAAAACCTCAAGCTTTTAACAGTTGGAAATATGGAAGATGACTTTATCATGTTAGAAAATGCTGATTGGATAATAGAAGCTATTACAGAAGACTTGGGTCAGAAGAAAATATTATTTAAGAAAATAGATTCTATAAGGAAGAAAGGTTCCATTGTTAGTAGTAATACCTCTGGAATTTCTATAAACGAAATTAAAGAGAGACTTACAGAGGATTTTCAAACTCATTTTTTAGGCACTCATTTTTTTAATCCCCCTCGATATATTAAACTTCTTGAAATTATTCACACAAAAAAAACAAACCCAGATGTTGTATCATTCATTACGAAATTTGCAGAAGAACAATTAGGAAAGGTAGTAGTAGAAGCAAAGGATACGCCCAATTTTATTGCCAATCGTATATGTGCATATGCTTTCCTAAATATAGTAAAGGAAATGATTCACTATGATTTGTCTATTGAAGAAGTGGATCAAGTAACAGGTCCTTTAATAGGTAGACCTAAAATAGCTACTTTCCAAACATTAGATATGGTAGGTTTAGACACTTTCTATCATGTTGTACAAAATGTCCAAGGAAGAGTAACTTCCCCAGAAGAGAAGGAAATGTATGAAATTCCAGCATGTCTAGAAGAAATGCTTAAACGGAATATGCTAGGCAGAAAAGTAAATAAGGGATTTTATACAAAAATGGATGAAGGTCTAATGGTTTTAAATTATCATACTATGAAATATGAACCAACTATGAAAAATCGACCACGGGTAGAAAGAGACTTGCGTTCATTTCTACAAGGAAATAATAAAATTAGTAACTTTCTTTGGAAAGGTTTAGCTCCATTTTTACTTTATTCGGCTACTATGATTGGGGAAGTAGCTGATTCCATTTATTCTGTTGATCAGGCAGTGAAGTTTGGATTTAATTGGAAAAATGGTCCATTTCGGTTATGGGATGAAATATCATTAAAAGACACTGTTCAAAGAATGAAGAAAGAATCTTATACAATTCCTGAATGGATTGAGGAAATGATTGAGAACGGTTTTGATAGCTTCTATAAAGAAATAAATGGAATTACCTATTATTATCATCAAGGTAACTATGTTCCTTTTCCAAAGAAAGCAGGACAAATTAGCATACAGGAAATAAAAAA
>DATMFU010000352.1:0-6679 GCA_035556015.1 Niallia sp.
ATGGAATGTTAGATTATCGGAGTTTATTTCTTAGTAAGTGTTTTCCACGTCTAGGCATTTGATTTAGTCTCTTGAAGTCAGTTGTATTAGTATTTCAAAACACAAATTATTTTAATATTCTATCTTTAATTTTGTATAAAAATTAGTTATAATGAATAATTATTAACATTGCTAAGGAGAGGAAACGATGGAAATTAGTTCTGCACAATCTTCAGATGCACCAATCATTCATGATTTAATGATAAAGGCATTTAGTGAATATCAGAATGGTATAGCTCCATCGAGCGCTTTAGAGGAAACTATTGATTCTGTTTCAGATGCTTTGCTTAATGGGGAAAAAGCAATTATTGCCTATGAAGAGAACCTACCAGTTGGAATGGTTCGATTCGAATTAAGAGAAGAAGGTTTGTATTTCTATCGCTTGTCCGTTATTCCTGAAAAACAAGGACAAGGTATTGCAAAAAAAATCTTAAAATATTTAGAGGATTATGCAAACAATATAGGTGTATCTACCATTCTATGTAAAGTCAGAATGACAGTAACAAAGAATATACAGCTATATAGTTCCATTGGTTACCATATATATGACGAAGAAATGGTAAATAAGCCAAACGGCATAACAATTAAAGTTGTTTCTATGAAAAAAGATCTCTAGTTGGTTAAGTATCGCTTAAGAAATATTTTTAGTATTTCCATGATTGTAAGTAGTAGATGGAAAGGATTTTTAGGTAACAGCTGGTTTTATTCTAATTTTAATAGAAAGGAGGAAAGTATTATGACAAAGCACATAAAAGCGATAATTTTCGATTGGGGAGATACCCTCATGCGAGATCTTCCTTTTGATGGTCCGATGGCATATTGGGAAAAGGTGGAGGTGATTCTTGGGGCTAAAGAAGCATTGGAAACAGTAAGCAAAGATTATATTTGCTGTGTAGCTTCTAATGCAGGTGCATCAAACAATGAATTATTAGGAATAGCATTAAATAGGGTTAATTTAAAAGAACATTTTCAGTATCTTTTTACATCTCGTGAACTTGGAGTTGCAAAACCAAACCTAGATTTCTTCTCTAAAATACTTGAATATTTAAATCTACAACCTGAAGAATGTATTATGGTAGGGAATGATTACGAAAAGGATATTATTCCTGCGAAAAAGGTAGGTTTACATACGATATTGTTAACAGAGGAGTATAATAAGAAATTTTTTATTCATGCTGATTTCTTAATTAGCTCCATGAGTAATTTAATGGAGGTTATATATAATTTTGATACTATTAATGTATCGAATCTTCACTAATAACTTTTTAGAAGGATTTTCTAGTCGGAAAAAAATTGAAATGAATCGGAGAAATTCATTTGATTATTAAAGTGTTATATTACCATTTTTAACTATAATTTCAATATTACGTTAATATAACATTTATTAAAATAAGAGTATTAGTTATTAAATATCAATACGATAGGATAAAGAAATTCTATATAACGTACAATGTAGTTATTATGACTCTTTCTTTTAATGTTGTTGTAAAGAAGGCGTAACGTTGATAGACTATTATTTATATATTGTATTTACTACATAATACAAAATAATATATTAATATAGAGGTTTTGTTAAAAAATGTATAATTTAACCAAGAAAGTTACATCATTTGCTTTAGGCACAACAATATTATTAGCATCGGTTTCAGGCGCATCTGCAGCTACATATACAGTAAAAAGTGGCGACACTCTATCAGCCATTGCAAAAAAATATAATACATCCTATTCTACCATTATGAAGAAAAACAACTTAAACTCTACTAAAATTCGAGTAGGACAGAAATTAACAATTGACGAGGAAACTTCTACTAGTAGTACAATTACATATTCCGTTAAGAATGGTGATACGTTGTCAGATATTGCTAAAAAATATGGTACGACATACAAAGAAATCATGAGTATGAACAAACTAAAAACTACTAATATTAAAATTGGACAAAAACTAAAGATTACTAGTAAAACTACATCCAAATCATCGTCTGCATCTACTGCAGTTTCTTCTGTTCCAACTGGAACTGACATTGCCAATTTAGCGAAAAAATACGTAGGAAAACCATATGTATATGGTGGATCTAGTCCAAAAGGTTTTGATTGTTCTGGGTTTGTTTATTATGTATTTAATAGCTCAGGTAAGTCCATTAGTCGGACATCTGCAGCTGGATTCTATAATAAAGCCAAAAAAGTAAGTTCTCCAAAGGTAGGAGACTTGGTTTTCTTTAGTAATACGTATAAATCTGGTATTTCTCATGTAGGGATTTATATTGGTAGTGGAAAAATGGTTAGCGCAACAGATGATAAAGTTGAAATTGATACATTAAAATCTGGCTATTGGAAATCACATTTCAAAAGTTATGGACGGATATAATTACATTTGTATGATCTAATAGAATTACAGGGTGAAAAGGATGACAAGCTCTATTAGCTTGTCATTTTTTGGCTATTACAGTATTTGTCAATGGATTTTTGTTAGAAAAATCAATAAACAAAAAAATGAAAGATAAAATGGTATACTTAATTAGAAACAAAGGTATATTTTTATTCTTAAAAAAGGAAACTTACAATTACATAGTAAAAAAGGGAGTAAGACAATGAAAAGCATCAAGAATTACAAATTTTCCATTATTCTATTATTATCCATCGCTTTAGGAGCAGTGCTTGGAATATTTATGCAAGAAAAAGCTACTGTATTTAAGCCTTTAGGCGATATATTCTTAAATTTAATGTTTACAGTTGTTGTACCGTTAATTTTCTTTACCATTACTTCATCTATTGCCAATATGAATGGAGCAAAAAGACTAGGAAAAATAATGAGAAGTATGGTTGCAGCATTTTCGTTTACAGGATTAATCTCAGCAATTTATATGTTAATAATTGTCAAAATTTTCGATCCTTCCAAAGGGGTTAAAATAAAATTAGTAAAACCTGATTCAGAAGATGAGGTATCTTTAATTGATCAAATAGTAAATACCTTCACTGTTTCCGATTTTGTTCAACTTTTTTCAAGAGAAAATATGCTTTCTTTAATTTTAATTTCTGTACTTATTGGATTTTCTGTACAAGCTATTGGTGAAAAAGGGAAGCCATTTGCAGCATTTCTAAGTTCCGGATCAGAAGTTATGATGAAATTAGTAGCATACATTATGTATATCGCTCCAATTGGATTAGGCGCATATTTTGCAACGCTTGTTGGTGAGTATGGTCCTCTACTACTAGGTTCTTATGTAAAAGCTGGAGCTATATATTATATAAGTTCTATTGTATATTTCTTTGTAGCATTCACTATTTATGCGTTTATGTCCGGTAATAAGCTTGGAGTAAAAACATTTTGGAGTAATATGTTGGCACCATCTATTACTTCTTTAGCTACTTGTTCTAGTGCCGCATCTATACCAGTAAACCTAGAGGCAACTCAAAAAATGGGTGTTTCAAAAGATATCCGCGATACAACTATTCCTCTAGGTGCTGCTCTTCATAAAGACGGTTCTGTTATGGGTGGAGTACTTAAAATGGCATTTGTTTTTGGTATTTTCGGCATGAATTTTAGTGGTATTGGTACACTATCCCTTGTTATTCTTATTGCTTTATTAGTAGGTATTGTAATGGGGGCTATTCCAAGTGGTGGTATGATTGGTGAAATGTTAATTCTATCACTATTTGGTCTTCCTCCAGAAGCACTGCCATTAATCGCAGCAATCAGTACTTTAATTGATCCACCAGCAACATTATTGAATGCTTCAGGAGACAATGTCGCATCCATGTTAGTTTCAAGATGGGTGGACGGGAAAGATTGGTTGAAGAAAGTATTAACAAAATAAAAACTTTTAATTTTTTTTAGAATAAAAATAGAAAGCCATTAATTAAAGGACATCCAATCAAGTGAAGAGACTGATTGGATGTCCTTTTTCGTTGTATGTAGTATTTAGATACTAATTTTTTATTCGAAAATCCGTTATCTTCTTTTCGTCAAATGATGTACTCGAGTAGAAATAATGTTTGGTGTTATTCTTTCTTTTAATGTAGGAAATACTTGGCCAACATAGTCTTCGGTGTTTTTGCAATATGCTTTCTCATACATATATATAGTGAACGAACAAGATACTCGTACATGAATATCTCCTTCTAGATCATAAGGTTCCGAGACAGAAATGACTTCAAAGGAATCATCAAATTTATTTCTCTTTCCATTAATACGCTTTGTAACATTCTCTTTATATTTAGTAGTTCGAGTTGGTTTATAGTGAAACTCGACTATACCTATTGCTTCAATCATAGTGCCCTCCTAAGATGAAAGTTAGTGAAATTATATCATTAAATAGTAGAAAAATAAGATTCTTCAATAATTATACTATTCGAACAATGGTATCATAAGGTATATTCATAGATTAGCAGGGGGTTAATGAATGAAGCAGAGAACAGTAGGGATACTCCTCTTTAATGAAGTAGAAGTGTTAGACTTTGCTGGACCTTTTGAGGTTTTTTCTTTAGCAGGGGATAAGGAAAAGCCTTTTAAAGTACTAACTATTTCAGAAACCGGAAAGATTATTTCAGCAAGAAATGGCTTAAAAGTACAACCAGATTTTTCTATACAAAACCATCCAAAGTTAGATATTCTCATTATTCCCGGTGGGTACGGTGCAGAAGAAATAGAAATACATAATGACAAGTTAATTCAATGGATTAAAAATCAAGCAATAATGGTAGAAATATTGGCATCTATATGTACAGGGGCATTTTTGTTAGCAAAAGCAAATCTATTAAATGGGAGGAAGGCCACTACTCATTGGATGGATATAGAACGAATAGAGAAAGAATTTCCTAATACAAATTGGATTCGACATAAAAAATTCATAGATGAAGGGCAAATCATCACATCTGGAGGAATTTCTGCAGGTATCAACATGTCTTTTCATCTAGTGAAAAAACTTTGTGGAGAAGAAATCGCATATATGACGGCGAAAAGAATGGAATATGACATCAAAATTGAATAATAAATTGGAAGGGGAATCAGAGAAAATGGACACTATTTCCGTGTTACATTATGACGCTTTTACGAAAATAAAAGGAAAAGGTAATCCAGCTGGAATTGTGCTGCAAGGAGATCGATATGATGATAAACAGATGCAAAAAATAGCTTTACACGTTGGATTTAATGAAACTTCCTTTGTCTTACCTTCTAAAAATACTGATTTCTGCATACGATTTTTTACACCTGGTCATGAAATGAATTTATGTGGACATGCAACAATTGCTACTGTTTATGCGTTAAAGACCAAAGGATTATTGCCTAATAAAAAGCAATTAACAATAGAAACGAAAGCAGGTGTTTTACCTGTTTCGATTGAAGAGCGTGACGGTATTACATATGTAAAAATGAAACAAGTATCAGCACAATTTAAATCATTTCAAGGTTCAGTTGCAAAGTTAGCAGAAGCGATTGGATTAAATGAAGATGAAATAGATAAGGAGTTACCAATTTTATATGGATCTACTGGTGTGTGGACACTTATTATTCCAATCAAAGCTTTAGTATCATTTAATAAAATGAAACCATGTAACAAAATGTTTCCGGAGGTATTATCTGAAATTCCAACTGCATCTATTCATCCATTCTGTCTGGAAACAAATTACGAGAAATCTAGTATGCATGGTAGGCATTTTTCTTCCCCTTATTCAGGTACAATAGAAGATCCTGTGACGGGAACAGCGTCTGGAGTTATGGGTGCTTATTATTCGAAATATATAGATACAGATGCGATGAAAAATCAAATAATCGTAGAACAGGGACAAGAAATAGGGAAAGATGGAGAGGTAGTAGTAGAAGTAAAGAGGCAGGATCATGTAATAGACGTTGAAATAAGTGGTACTGCTGTGTATGTAGATGAATTTACAGTGAATTTGCTAGAAAAATAGCTAAGGAGATTCTTATGGAAAGATTAGACGCAGTTACTACCGCGAAAAAATTTATAGAAAATCATTTTCCCAATTGTCAGGGAGCAGTGTTAGCTGGAAGTGTAGTTAGGGGAGAAGCAACAGATACATCCGATTTAGATATAGTTATCTTTGATAATAATGTGAATAGTTCCTATAGAGAATCTTTAATCGAACTGGGCTGGCCGATTGAGTTATTCGTTCATAATCTAACTTCATATAAATTCTTTTTTGATCAAGATTATAAAGTGGCAAAACCTTCTCTGCAACGAATGGTTTCTGAAGGAATCATCTTAAAAGATGAAGGAGTTGTTTGGAATATTAAAAAAGAAGCAGATCATATCTTAAAGGAAGGACCAGAAGAGTGGTCTATTGAAACAATTAATGTAAAACGATACTTTCTTACAGATATCTTAGATGATTTTATAGGTGCGAAGATACTTGGAGAAGAACTTTTGATTGCAAATACACTGAGTATCCTTTTACATGAGTTCTATCTTAGGGTAAATAAACAATGGATTGGTACATCTAAATGGATTATTAGAGCTTTAAAGCAATATGATAAAGAGTTTGCTAGAAAGTATGTAGAATCCTTTGAATCGTACTATAAAACAGGAGAAAAAGACAAAGTTATAAAGTTAACAGATGAAGTATTAGAACCATTTGGTGGCAGGTTGTTTGACGGATTTTCAGTAGGAAAAGAGAAAAAAGG
>DATMFU010000353.1:0-5609 GCA_035556015.1 Niallia sp.
GTACATTTTTAATTTAGCATTTGTAACTCCTCTATATTCAGGAAAAACCTGATCCAAAAGAAAGGGTATGCAGCTGTATTTTGGTCTGTGCTGATACTTCAGCAATACTTTCTTGTTGTCTAGTTAGATTACGAAGGTTTAATAGTTAAATTCCTCTTTTTTTATAAGGCTCTAACTCTTCTTTATAAAATAGCTCGCAAAGGTGATAAGAGAGATCGAGTCCCACGGGTGCGACGTTCTACCCCGACTACCGTTATAATAAGAAGCAATAGAGTGGGTTTATTGTCAATTCGATATTATGAGTTCATCTTTTTCGTCTTGAGATAGTCAGGTGCTTTAGTTCAAGACCATCTTCAACAAACGAAGCGCGAGTGTTGAAGATCTAATTTCACGTTTTATCTAACTAAAATATGTTAAATGCCTTTCCAATCGGATATTATAATGAAAAGTTTTGAAGAGAGGGAGGAAACTCCCTATTATTTTTAAAGTCTTAACTTCGTGTAAAATATCTATTAACACAACTAGATTTGATACGATTAAACGTCTAAATTCCTTGGTAGTAATGGGATTGAGGCTCTTTTTTTATTGATTAGGTCCCAACTATAAGTGTTATTAACACGTCTTGGGGAAAAGAAGCACCGAACCTATCAATATATCATCTTCATCAATCGGACCAGATTGTTGAAAATCAACTTAAAGATTGTGAAGAATGCAGGTTAGTTTAAAAACGATATACAATAGTATAGGTGACAGAAGGATGTTATTTATTGCAATATGCTTGTTTAAAAACCGAGTAAAATACTAAAACTAACCTGATAGGTAATTTAACCTGGAATAATAATGGGGTGATATTATGAGTAAAGCTAAAGGAAAAGGCGGAACAGGGAGAGGAACAGACAAGAAGGGTTGGAATCGTTGGCAAGCTAGTGCAAACAAAAAAAAGAGTGCAAAACCTTATATAAGTAAAGGTACAAAAAAAACGAATGTTGAAAATGACTCCACAAGCAATAGTTAAAGTCGCTTTTCCGAAAGTAGGATTGTTTTTTCTTATTCAAGTAACGGAGCAGATTAGCTTAACAGGAATTTATCTCTTTTGACTTCAAGTTTTTTTATTGATGTATTATAAAAGAAAGTCTATTTAATACGTTAAAGGAGATAAATTACAATGAAAATTGATACAAATTTAATATTAGAAGGAAATACAATTACTCTTGTTCCTCTTGAGATGAAATATAAGGAACAAGTATATGAAGCTATAAAAAGCCCTGATGTATGGAAATATACTTGGAGGGAAGTTAACACATTTGAAGATGTAGAACAAATTTTATCGATAGCTGTACAAAGCAAAAATGAAGGCAAGCAATTACCTTTTATAATAAAGGATAAATTGTCAGGTGAAGTAATAGGGACAACTCGTATTGGTGACATAGATACAGCAAATCGAAATGTTGAAATAGGATGGACTTGGCTTTCTCCATCAGTTTGGAGATCAAAGGTGAACACAGAATGTAAATTTTTATTACTTCAATATTGTTTTGAAGAACTGAAGGTACTACGTGTTCAATTTTCGATTAGTGGAGAAAATGTACGCTCTCAAAAAGGAGTTGAACGAATAGGTGCAGTAGAAGAAGGAATATTTCGTAAACATAGAATTAAGGCAGATGGGACTATTCACGACAATATATTTTACAGTATTGTAGATACCGAATGGATTGATTTTTGTTTTAATAAAATGATTTCTAAAAGGGGACGTCCTTATAAGCGACCAATTAAATCATTCCAGTATTATTGATGGCTGCCGCCTATCAAAAGCTGACACCGTTATCTATAAACATGTCGTTCTGGATAATCTTGAAGAAAAGTTGAAAGAGACAGCATCTTACAAGCGTTGATTTATTGTAACAGATGGAGTATTCAGGACGGTACGATTGTACCTTTGGATAAAATCATGGCACTTGCAAAAAGCTATCAAGCCTGTGTGATTGTTGAAGATGCATATGGTACAGGAGTTTTAGGCGATAACGGCAGGGGGACAAGCGAGTATTTCGGGGGAATGCCTGATGTGGTCATTGGAACATTAAGCAAAGAAATTGGATCAGAAGGAGGTTTTGTCGTTGGTCATAAACTTTAATTTATTTTCTTGTCAATTACGCCCGAACGTTGATTTTTCAAACAGCGATACCACCTGCCAATTGTGCGGCTGCTTATACCGCCTTGGGAATTATTGAGCAAAGCAAAGAAAAGCGCCAACAGCTTATATCACATGTCTTACAAATTAAGAATGTTAAAGAAATGGGCTTTTTAGTAAAGGGAGCTGATACACCCATTATTCCAGTTATTGTTGGCGATACGCAAAAAGACTGCAATATTTGCAAAAAAGCTGCAGGAAAAAGGAATATTTGCACCTGCTATCCGTCCACCAACTGAAGCATTTGGTGAAAGTTGTATTCGGTTAACAGTCACTACAGAACATTGTAAGAATGAAATTAATTATTTGCTGGAGACATTTAATTTAGTAGGAAAAGAGTTGAATATGATTAAATGAAGGGTTTCTTTGTTACAGGAACAGAACGTGATCCTTTTTTCATAGAAGTGCATGAAGGGCAGAATCTTTTTAAAAAGATCTCTACCCAATTGGAGGTACCTTAACTATAGGGAAGTAGAGGAGTTACATCGTTTATTTTTCCATTAGATGATGTCTTTCTCTATAAGATTTCGGAGTAACACCAGTCACTTTTTTAAAGACTTTAGTAAAATAACTTTGATCATTGAAATTTAACATTGTACATATTACAGAAATTGGTGTTTTACTATGAATAAGTAACTTCTTTGCCTCTTCAATTTTTGTTTGCTGGATATATTCACTAACTGTTATTCCAACTTCTTTTTTAAACAACACGGATAGATACTTGGGGCTAAGCTCTGCTTTATTGGCTATATCATTGTGGCTTATGTCGTCATATATATGCTTGTAAATATAATCCTTGCAGGTGGTTATCGTTTTTGAATAGCGTTCATTTTTTGCCTGTTGCACTTTTACCGCAAATGTATAGAGAACCTCTTTTGCTAATTCTCTAGTTTCATCTATTGTATTGACTTCTTCTACCTGTTGGATAAAACGGTCATGTAAACTAAAGGCTATTTCATCATGCAACCCGCCTTCTATAGAAGCTCTGGATACTAAAGTAATAAGCGTTATAATATGGTTTTTATTAGAACGAATAAAACTGTTTTTTGATAAAAGACTTGCAACTTCTTCTTCTTTTATATTTGGAAGATTTTTTAACTCCTCCACTCTTCCTTCCTTAATGATTTCTAACATTTTCTTTTCAAATAATCTTTCATGAGAAGTACTTGATTGTAAATTCTCAGAAACAACTATGTCCACTTTTCCTATTTTTTCATTAGGCTCCGTTACTTCTCCATTTTTCTCCCACACAGTATCTGTAGAAAGTAATACTTGATTAAGCATAAGAAAGGCCATAGTGCTGATGTTTAATAGTTTGTCGTGTTTAATAATTGGAACAGACTTATAATATTGGACAACTTTTTCACGTAAAAAAAATGCTCGGGAATCATTGATTATTCCATTTACTCTATCTTCTGATAACGGATAGGAAAGTGAAGGACCAATTAATACTGTACCAACAAAATCATGGTTATTGAAGACACTTATTAATACGTATTTTTCTGAAAAGATCGATTTCTTAATTAAAGGGAAATTGTATTTCTTACTAGCGTAAAAATTTAATTGGGTAAATAGGTTTTGTTTTTGATTTTCATATAAGGGATTAATTAATTGATTATTGGAGGATTCATGTATGATCTTCCCACTTGGAGCAATATAAAAAACACGTAAACCAAACGTCTTTGAAATGAGATCGCATATTTTTTTTGTTGTTTCGATGGGAGAGTCCATGATCTGACTCCTTTCATTATTGATTCTTTTAAGATATTGTACAAAAAAAAATACTTAAATACCATAAAAATTTATTTTCCAGTGATATGATTTGTTTGTAGTAAACGACCTTAATGTAAAATGACAAGGCTTTCAATTGGCTGTAAGACTTGAATTATTAAATGCTGGTTCTATTAAAGATCAATCTGGAGAAAAAAGAAAGGATGAATTTATATGAAAAAATTTCCTGATAATTTTATGATTGGAGCTGCAACGGCAGCACATCAAGTAGAAGGTAATAATATAAATAGTGATTTTTGGGCAATGGAGCATGTTCCTAACTCGATGTATAAAGAGCCATCATTAGATGCTGTAGATCATTATCACAGATATAAAGAAGATATTCAGTTATTACTAAATTCAGGATGTAACACTTATAGATTTTCAATTGAATGGGCACGAATCGAACCAATCAAAGGCAATTTCGAGAAAAAAGAAATCGAACATTACAGAGAGGTACTTGAATTCTGTCATCAAAATAACGTAACACCTATTGTTACACTTCATCATTTTTCATCACCTAAATGGTTGATTACTGAAGGTGGATGGGAAAGTGAAACAACTATTGAGTACTTCGGAAAGTATTGCCAGTATGTAATTTCAGAATTAGGCCATTTAATTCCTTACGTCTGTACAATTAATGAAGCTAATATGGGTAAACAAATAACCAAGATTATGAAAAGAATGATGAATTCAAATGGAGACAAGGGAAAGAAAAAAGATAAAAAAGCAGATGTTCAGGTTGGTCTAAATGTTGGAATGGAAGATAGAATGAAAAACTATTTTCTAGAATTGGGAGAGGTATTTGGAATTGACCCTAGAAACGTACAATCGTTTCTATCTCCAAGGACTGAAAATGGTGAACTTATCATTATGAAATGCCATGAAAAAGCAAGAAGTGTAATCAAAGAGATTAACCAGGAAATTCAAGTTGGAATTACATTTTCACTTTATGACCATCAAGCCTTGCCAGGAGGCGAAAAGTTTGTAGAAAAAGAACAGTATGAAGATTTTCTTGTATATCTACCGTTTCTTCAAGAGGATGATTTTTTAGGAGTTCAGAATTATTCACGTAAAATTCACGGACCAAATGGAGTTGTTCTTCTAGGTGAAGAAACAAGATTAACAAAAATGGGATATGAGTATTATCCAGAGGCACTTGGAAATGTATTAAACTTCGTTTCTCAACATTGGAAAAAACCAATAATTGTTACAGAGAATGGTCTTTCCACTGACAACGACGAGGAAAGAGTGGAGTTTATCAAACGTGCATTAAGTGGTGTGTATCAATCCTTAGAAAAAGGTATTCCTGTAATAGGCTACACATATTGGTCTTTACTAGACAATTTTGAATGGCAATTGGGGTATGACCAAACCTTTGGATTAATTGCTGTTGATCGTTCTACTCAAACCAGACATCCAAAAGAAAGCTTATCAGTTCTAGGAGATATTACTAAGAATGGCCTTTAATTATTGAAATAAAATTAATCTAACTAGAGGTGATATAAATATGAAAGTATCTGACAAAGTTCTTGTTGTTACAGGTGCTGGAGGCGGGATAGGTCGTGAGTTAGTTCTTAACCTCCTGTCAAAGGGTGCAAGTGTTGCAGCTGTTGATATAAGTAAGGAAGCATTAGAGGAAACTGTCAAA
>DATMFU010000354.1:0-13723 GCA_035556015.1 Niallia sp.
ACGTGGTTCAATGCTGTCTACAACGGATTGGGTTTGTTGAGCAGCTTGTTTGTAAAGCTGTTTCGCTTGTTCATTATCAGTACCTAGTGCAAATGTTTCGAAACTAGCCTGCGCACTTTTCAATCCTGCTAGAGCTGTCTTGACATCATTTATTACAGTCATTTTAGGTTCCTTCTTTCTTTTATTAAATGCTTACAAATGTATTGTTTCTTTCTGGATGGTGTTTATGTAAATTTGAATATAGTAATTTATTGGAAAAACAACATAACGAAGGCAATGCAATATGAACATTAAAATATAAGATAACAGAAAATAACAGGTAATAGTAAAAACAGCAGTTACCCCAGCAAATTAATCAGTGATCTCTATCATTTGTTTTGGATGTATTGCAGCTCAAAGGGTGGGAATGGATTTAGTCCCTATTGTTTATGGAAAATAAGCTTTTACATAATAAAAATAGCAAAAAACGAAGAACAGCCCTGAAATTAAACGTAGGTCTGAATTCTTATTATGTCAGCCTACACATGTTTAATAATTGGATGGAATAACATTAAAGTGATGAACTCATAACTCAGGGGGTGTAATTATGACAAAACCATTTGTAAGTAGATCCTTAGATTAAATTCGTTTCTGGTCAAGGATTATGAAAGAGCATGCCTTATTTTTAAGCCTTGGATTTGACTATAATGATGATAGACAACTTATCGAAGAAGCACGACAATTTATTACTTTATTTGAATGAATTGAAGAACAACTTAGTCGATATTCTCCCAACTCTGATCCACAGGAAATTAGAAATTTTAACAATCAAGTTTATCAGGCTGCTGCTTCAATATGGGCTTATAAGCGAAAAGTTCTGGGATTAGTTTTGCGTTGTGAGATCCGATCAAATAACTATGCATTGCTAGTTGACCATATAAGCAGAGAAGCTGCTTACTTTGCTAATTGCTTAAAAGAAACTAAATGAAGGTAGAATGCTACCTTTAGCTGATGCAATTATAAAGGAAAATGTCTTTTTTCTAAAAATTATGGCAGACCATTCAAAATTTATTGGTCATCTTCTTGATCCTTCCGAAAGGAAATTAGTTGAACAAGCAAGAGAATTTAGTCATGACTTTGATCAACTTGTTTTTCAAGCAATTGATTTAGATTCCATGCGTCCTCAATCTGAAACTGAACCAATTTTAGATCAATTTCTTGATCAAAACCGTGTATCAGTAGTTGCTTTACGCGATTTTAAGAAGACAGCAAGAGAGTTAATCGAAGCATGTAGGATAAAAAGTAACATTCATCCACTGCTTGCTGATCACACCTTTCGTGAAGCCGAACGTTTTTTATCTATCATTGATATGTTTGAGGCTAGTCTTAAATCACAAAATAAATGATCTCAAACTAAAATACTTAATTTGCGTAATTTGCAACTCGCAATCTTACTGTAGTTAACGAAGTTAGTGCACCGTCAATATAGAGAAAACCCTTGTCACGTTTCTCGATGAACTTATCGTACAATAAGGAGTTACGCTTCACGATGTATTGTGCCAAGTAGTTCACGCTTTTCTCCAATGCCTTAAAACCTATAGACAATTCGCCTTTGACCTTTTCTAACGATGTCTTTATATCATCTGACAGTGTGGTAGGTACCTTTAATTGGGATAAAGTCAGGGAATTTTTAGCAAGCTTTTTTTCTGCCGATAAGGCAATATTATATAAGCTTTCCTCGTCTAGTTCCTCGTCCAGTTTATCCAATGGTTTTATACCAGATTCGATTAAATCAAAGATCTTTTTTTCAAATTCCGAAAATGCTTGCTGTTTTGAATCATTCCCTATTTCAGCTAATAAAATGAGGGGCTGGACGGAAACAGAAAAACAGATCAATACCAAGATGATTACATACTTATGTATCCAACGAAGTATCATAATTTGATTCCTTCCCTTTTTTTATTATGCTTACATTATGTTCTGAATCATTGATTATATGTACCTCAAGACCATTTAGAGATAATTTATCCTGTATACCCTATTCATTCTTAGTTAACATAATCGAGTTTTATCGGTACGAAAAAAGGATCTTCGATTGGAAGATCCTTTTAGCTCTTATTAAATTAAAGCACCCAATAGTTTAAGTATAATATTTTACAATCTTTCTTGGGTAAATACGATTACTAAAAGTTTTATTTTAGTTTTTATAAATATTCGAATCTTGCTTCAAAGAGCAAACTTGTCATCTACTATAAACACTTTCACATGTTCCAGGCGCTGGTTCATAAAAACAATGTTGTTTAAATTGACCAGTAAAAGGTTGGTTGTACCATGTTGGAGGACACGGACCATATGGATTAAAGTACCAAAGAGCATATTTCGCTGGGTGCTGTCTCCAATATTCCAAATTCTTTCTTGCTAATCTTCTTTCAGAATCTCTTGCTCTTTGATAAAATACATTGCCTTTTTGAACAGCTTCAAAAGAGTAATTTCCTCCTTGTACGTGAAAAATGACATCTCTAATTGTTCTTAATTGATTAAAGTCACTACAATCTGCTACAGCACGGTTAACAATTACATTTCCAACATATAGCATTCCTTGTTTTCCTTCGCCTACAGCTTCTGCTCTCATCATCCTTGCCATTAAGTTAATATCTGCATTTCGGTAAGCTACTCTTGCCATTTTTCCACCTCCAAAATACAGTATGAAAAAAAGCATACATTCATGTCATTGTTTACAAGTATCAAATGAATATTCTACATAAATGCTGGGATCTAAAAAATGGGGTAATTTTAGTTGAGAAAGCAGCATAAAAGGATCTTCCAAATTGGGAGATCCTTTTTCAATGCCGATAATGCTTCATTATGTTAATTAGATTTGTAGCTGAATAAATAAAGCTAACAATCCATTAACAAATATGATACTTATAAAAGGCTTAATGACAGGGTTCTTGCTCTAGACCGCAAAGTAAATGTGGAGAAATAATAAAATACGCCTTATTAGTTTATTTCTCCTAGTTTTCTTCGATTTATTGCCCTATATAGAGAACCTTGAGATATTCCGGTTGCTGAGACTATCTCTTTAACAGAATATTCTTTACTGTCATACATCCGAAGTGCAACAGTGAGCTTTTCTTTATCTAGCTTGGGTCTACCTAATGTTTTTCCACGCTTTTTACTTGCTTTGAGTCCTTCCTTTACTCTCTCAGCAATAAGATTTCTTTCTAATTCAGCAATTACGCACATCATTTGGAACATCGCTTTGCCTGTAGAGGTTCTTGTATCCATATTTTCCTTTAAAGAAATGAATTGCACTCCGGTCTCTTCCAACTGTTGAATAATGTTGAGGATATCCAATGTTTTACGTCCTAAACGGGAGATACTCTCCACTACAACTGTATCGCCATTCCTGAGCGTATCAAAAAGTTGATGAAGACCTTTTCGATCTTTAATAGTACCAGTAAACTTCTCTTTTACTATTTTTTCACAACCATATTCAGTAAGAATACTAATTTGGACGATCTAAGTTTTGGTCAATAGTAGAAACACGCGCATAACCAATAATCATATGTAACCTCCAGTAAACTTGTATATTTTCATTGTATTGTGAAATCTAGGCTCTCCACGACCTGAATCAGCAATCGCAACAGCAATAGTATCTTTACAGGCGTCTAAACCAACAAATTTTTGTGCATCCTTCATAATAATTGGCTCCTTTTCGTGTGTAGCTCTACACTTGGTTTTTTATTTAGGTAGTACCATTATGACCAAGTGCAATCTACGTTAAGCGATGGGAGCCGTTTCGTTCATTATGACTATAGAGATAAGTTTAATATCAACCTCGGAGAGCCTTATCATAAGTAAATGAGGTTCTTCACAGGTAAATTCGTGAACGTAATAAACTTGGTAGAATAAGACTTTCTCTACTATCTTTACTAATCAACTGCCCCAGTTCGTTTTATTTCTACCTTAATATTTGGTTTTAACTTTAATGTGGAATACTTTTCTCTTAAATCTTCCTCATTTAAACTGGAATATTTTCTTATACTTTTTATTTTTCTTCCAATGCCAATTGGATCAGTATTTAATTTTTTAAACTTCTCAAGAATATCCCCGAATTCTTTGTTTAGTTCTTCTTCAATTATTTGCTCCAATTTTTTTATTGATTCCTTATTTTTAATAGTAACAGGAGGCTGTAATTCTAATATTGAAACTGAAATAGTTGCGTTTAGATTAACCGACTCTTCTTTAGATAATTCAACTTTTCCGCGGTACTTTATTGGGTGAATTGTAATATTAAATTTATCTCCTTTTGGCTTTTCGACTAGTGTTATTCCCTTTTTTTCTAAAACTTCTGCAGGAATCTTTAATGTTATATCCCCCAAAAAAGCATTATGATTGGTGAATAATTTTATGTACAGGGTTTCTATCAAAGAAATGGAACCAACCATTTTATCATCCTTAAATAATGCAACCCCATTTATATAGGGTGCTACACCATTCTCATTCGAAATAATAGGTAAGGTAGGATCGATACCGATTTCATATAGTGTGGAAATAAATTCATGCAAGTTGGAGTTTATTAACATTTCCTTCTTTTCGTGCTTATCCAATAATTGATAGATATATGACCCCATTTCAGGGTATTCTTCATAGTTTTTATTATTAATTGTACTCTCAGCATTGTTTGTAATTGCCAAAAAAATTAAAGATCCGATGCTACTATCTCGTTGCATTGTATCTAGAAAAGATGAAATCCCTATCATTTCTGTCATATATTTATCAAATAAAATTGTCCTTAATTGACCAGAAGTAAGGTCGTGGCTTGTCTGTTGTTCTAAATTTTGTCTTATTTGTTTGCTTGTAGTTCCGACGGCAGAAATGGTTACACTCGTCTTTTCTTCTTTACGGTCGAATTGTAACAAGCTAATAGTGCCTTTGTATGTATCCTCATCAAGGAAGTCAAAACCAATAATAGTTGATATTCCTTGCTTTTCTAATATTTTTTCAGATGGCATACATGCAGTACAGAGAAAGAAACAAAGTAGGATAACCCATATTTTCATTTTTTCAACTCCGTTTTGAACGTGAAAAGATTTTAGATTTAATGATTGAAATGAAATATAAGAATATTGGATAGATAAACCATAGGTAAAAGCCAACTTGCCCAACTTTATCAAACAAAAGGTTATTGTCGACTCTTTTTGTGATAAAAAAACTCGTGATAAAAATGATTATTGATATTACCCATATTCCATGTTTTAGTTTTAAATGAAATATTTGTTTAACTCCTTTGGAAGAAATGAATAGAGTTATACATAAATTTGGAAAAATAACTAATATCCATAATGAAACTGCTATAAATTCAAAGCGCTCAATAAATGGAAAACGGACAGCGCTTATCATACTGACAATAGGCCAGATCTGTTTTTCTAATTCTTTAGGGCTAAAAAATAATATGGAAATAACAGTTGCAATTAAAACAAGAAGGGTGGTAAACCAGATTGCTAATTGACTGAATAGAAGTAGTTTTTTTTTCTCCTTTATAAAAGGAAAAATAAAAAATAAAGTCTCAAAACCCAACATTGTAAAACTGCTTTTAAAAACTCCTTTCATCATTTCTGACGGAGTTGTCGACATGATGGGTAAAATTCTAGTTAAGTTTATGGAATCAAGTGGTTGATACATCACAAATAGCAGCCATATAGTCATTAAAAAGGATAAGAAGCATATCCCTGCAACTACTCTGAATCCACCTGATACTGCATAAATTGTTATTAATAATAGTACTAAGGTGCCTACCCATTCATAAACTCCTTCATATCCCCATGTTAGGGACAATTCAACATAACTGATGATGATAGAGTAATGTGCTGCAATAAAGTAAATGACAATTAAGGTATTGATGATACTTCCTATAAAGCGACCAAATAAATTTTCGTGTATTTCATAAAGATTACAGTTTCCATGTTTTTTAAGTATGCTAATAATAATCCAAGTGATAAGACTAATGAATAGACCAGATAGTAAAACTGAGATCCAAGCATCTTTCTTAGATTCAAGATAAATAATCCTAGGGACTCCAAGTATACCCATACCAATTTGGGAAGTGTGTATGATAAAGAAAGCAATATAGGCATTTACAAAACTAATATTTGATTTCATTATCCACCTCAAAATTCATCTAAATCTTTTTCTGTTTTTTTAAATCTCCACCTTGTGCGAAATGTATCTTTTGGACGAGTGACAACAGGACGTCTCTTATAAAAGTGGTGTGGAAGACGTATTAAGAAGTATTTTAAATCCTTTATCCTAAACGGGTATAAAGGTGCAAGATAAGGTTTGTTTAATGATGTCAATTTTAACAAGTGGACCATCAGTACACAGACACCGATAATAATCCCATTTAATCCCCAAATTCCTGCTAGAATAATGAAAGGAAATCTAGCAATTCTTATAGCAGTCCCCATTTCATAAATAGGAGCCGTAAAAGCCCCTAATGCACTAAATGCCACGATAATAATTAAAATGTTGCTAGTTAAACCTGCCTCAACAGTTGCTTGGCCAATAACAATACCTCCAACAATCCCCATTGTTTGCCCTACTTTTGACGGAAGGCGTGCCCCAGCCTCTCTAAGTAATTCAATTAATAATTCGAGTAAAAGTGCTTCTAGCAAAGGTGGAAAAGGAACGTGTGAACGTGATTGCCCAATTATAAGTAACAATTTAGATGGAATTAGTTCAAAGTGAAATGTCATGATTGCAACATAAAATGCTGTAACGAATAGTGATCCTGTCATAGCAAATAATCGTATAAATCTTATAAAAGTACTTAAGGACCATCTCAAATATATGTCTTCTGTTGATTCAAAAAACGAAAAAAAATTAGCAGGTCCAATAATAGCAATTGGACTTTCATCTATAAGAACACCAATCCGTCCGTTTAAAATAGAGTAGAGGAATCTATCGGGCAACTCTGTTAATATAAACTGCGGAAAAAATGAGTAATGATTATCTTCAAGACATTGTGCCAATACTGAACTGTCACTTATATTATCAGTTTTTATATTTTCAAACTTCTCCTTAAGTGTTTTAAGTGTGTCATCATCCGCTATATCTTTAAGATATATAATTCTTACTTGCTTCTTAACACGTTCTCCTATTTTTAATTCATCTGTACACAAATTAGAATCATTTAGATTTTGTCTTATAATCTTAATATTAGAAGATAATTATTCTGTAAACGATATTTTAGGACCGTATACCAATGATTCTGTTTCTGCTTTCTCAATAGATCTTTCAATAGGGTTGGCGCAATTTACCATAAATGCTTTACTTTCGTCTGATAAGTAAATATAAGCGAATCCATTTAAGAGGGAAGAGATAATCTCTTGTTCCTTAAGGTTTTTCTTTACTTCGTTCATTGGTATGTTTTTCAATAAATAAGAGTAAGTTATGTATTCTATCGGAAGTTGTTGAATGTATTTAATTACATACTCATTTAGAAACTCTTGTTTAATTAAATTTTTCATGAAAATAACTTCGAGACAATCTCCACCAACTTCAAGTGTTCTACACATTAAGTCTGGTGATTCGTTGAGGATGTATTTAATTTTTTCATAATTAGGGCAGTTATTTTTATTTAGATGGATTGTCATTTGAAACATATCCTTCAATAGATTTTTTTTAGTATTTGAAGTAGGAATCATTTTATACTTGTTTTAACAAAGAAGTAAGGATTGAGAGTAATTTTAGGACCTTTGAATGTTTATTTATACTTAACAGAAAGAGATATCTGGGGGCTATAAACAGTGTGGAAACAGCATTAGTAGCTGTGTTTTCTAGAGGGTGAATAAAAACCTCACTTAGATACAATACGGAGAACCGTATCATAAATAACGGTAAACTAAAAATCATTTTTGATGATAAGGATTGTTTTTGATTTTGTATAAAACTATAAGGTGAGCGATAATTTAAAAATAGGTGAACAGTTTTGACAGCTATTTTTCATATTTTTGTTATTCAACAAACGGGCGCGATTGTTTAGGAACTTTATAATTGGATAAGATCAACCTTTTTTAACACAATAGACATCATTCATTTAAGTGTTACAAAGTTCCTCCTGAATCTGTTACAAATCAGGAGGTTTTTTTATAATAAACCTTTTCGGGGGGATATGCAAAAATACCCAAAATTATTTTGGGTGTCTCATAAGAAAAGGTATCTAAACAATTCCTCGTATTCCAAACGTATATTTGCTACATAGTTTGTACATGTTAAGGGAAAAACTAAGGAGGAATTTTAGTTGGAGTAGATTTTTTTTCTATACCTGTTAAATACGTTCTTTATCTTATTCATAGCAATTTGGGAAGTTCGTCGGCCAGCCAAAGCTTTGAATTGGATAGTAATTGTCCTTGTTTTGCCTGTCATTGGTTTCTTACTATATCTTAGCATATCAAATCCCAAGCTTATTCATCGTAAAAGATTGACCTCTTCTCATAATGAGTCTGATAAATTACCTGATACATATAGTGATTCAGCATCGATAATCGCCGATGCTTTAAGGTATTTTACTGTAGGCGGGCTTCGAGTCGGCAAAGTCCAAGTACTAAACAATGGAATAGCAAAGTATGAACAACTCATCAAATCCCTACAAAAATCACAAAAAACCATTGACCTCGAATATTACATCTATCGGAATGACCAAATTGGTAATCGTATCACAGAACTGCTGATCGAAAAAGCAACAAACGGGGTCAGGGTTCGTTTTATAAGAGATGGTTGGGGGAACAAAAAATTCCCAAGTCACATAATCCTTCAAATGATGGATGCAGGAATAGAATGCCGGACAATATTTCCTTTACGTTTTCCCTGGATTATGTCCAATTGGAATTACCGGGATCATTGTAAGATTGTCACGGTCGACGGAAAGGAATCCTTTACTGGCGGTATGAACGTGGGATATGAATATACAGGATTAAAGCCTGACGTAGGATTTTGGCGGGACACTCATTTGCAAATGATAGGGGAAGCAACAGGCGATTTGCAGACTATCTTCGACGTTCATTGGAATATCGCTTTGCCAGAACGGATAAAGTCAAAAACAAAATCTGAGGTAACGAAAATGCCCACTAAAATCCCAATATATAAATCAAAGGAAATCAATCCAACCGGAAACGTAGATCTTTCCAGTTGGTCAGCCGAATTGGGATCTGAGTTGTGTGCCATAGATGGTAAAATGACAGACAATTCCCCAAAGACAGGTGAATTGCAAAAAGCGTACATCCATACGTTAGAAGGAAATCCTGGAATTCCTACTCCAGTCATTCGGCAAGCTTACTTTATATGCATAACACAGGCAATCAAGACGATTGATATAACAACACCCTATTTTGTACCAGAAACAGATATTATCATGGCGTTAAAAACAGCTGTGGCTCGTGGTGTGCGCGTAAGATTGCTGGTTCCTCGCCATATTGACCAAAAAATTGTGGGCTATGCAAGCCGTACTTTTTACGGGGAACTTATAGAAGCTGGGGTCCAAATCTACCAGTATGACAAAGGAATGTTACATGCGAAGGTGATGATCATAGATGAGGGGGTACGGAAACGATTCGCAGATTGAGGGGCCATTGTGGGAAAATATGGTATTAGCGACCGAACCTATCAAAATGATAGGTTTTTATTTTATTATAAATATAGAATTGTAGAAATTATTAGATAAAGAAGGGATAGAAATTGCCAAGTATTCAGGATACCATTTACCCCAGGTTTAAGAGTAATCTGACAGAGAAAGACTTGGAAGAAGTATATACACCAAAAATAAATGAAATAGAATGGGCAGAAGCTAAGTCTAAAGGTACCTTACAACAATTAGCATTACTTGTTTTAACCAAAACCGTACAGAAGCTTGGGTTTTTTATACATATTGTTGAAGTTCCAGAAGCGATTGTTATACATATTGCGAAAAAGGCACACTTGCCTTTGCCTACCAAAGAAGAGTGGAAAACGTACAGTGAAACGAGAACTGCTAAACGCCATTTTCGCTTTGTTCGGGATTATCTTCAGCTTCGACCATTTGATCATGAGGCCCATCATATTTTAACCAATACAATGAATAAATTAGCATTTAGCAAAGATGATCCTGCCGACTTAGTCAATGCTGCAATTGAAGAATTAATACGACAACGATACGAATTACCTGTTTATAATACCTTAAAAGATGCAGCAAACGATGTTCGAAATAAATCATATCGTGCCATCTATCATCAGATAGACCATGCACTAAATGATGAACAAAAAAAGAACATAGATCAACTTTTTCAGATACCTGAAGGCGCTACCTACAGTCCTTGGAATGAAATAAAAGAGGACGCGAAAAGAGCCACTTTATCACATCTAAACGATTTAATTGTACGCCGTAATTGGTTAATAAACCATCAAATTCCTACCGATTTGCTTCAGGACGTTCCTTACATCAAAGTGAAACAAATGGCAGCTGAAGCCAAAACGTTGGGCGCTTTTCGTATGTTAGAAATGGAATCTAAAAAAAGATATGCGCTTACACTTGCCTTTGTATCTATGCAATTGTCTAAAATTTTAGATGATATTGGAGAAATGCTCATTAAAAGAATGATGAGCATTCATAAAAAAGGCCGTCAACGTTTAAAAGATCATAAAGAAAAGACGCAAAAACGCACGGATTCGTTAATATCAACTTTCCATGAATTACTGCTTGCTTATCAAACTGAAGGGAATCCTGAAGAAAGAATTCAGGCCATGCAAAAGGTACTCAAAGAACAAGAAGCACAGGTTATACAAGATTGCGAAAACCATTTAGCTTTTAGTGGAGACAACTACTATTTATTCTTATGGCAATTTTATAAAAGTCATCGTGCTACATTGTTTAAAATTCTTAAATCCGTTCCACTCCGTTCAACTACACAAGATAAAGCACTGGAAGAGGCGATTTCTTTTCTCCTTACACATCAATATACAAAAAAGGAATTCATACCAGTCGTTCACATCGAAAAGAACGGAAAGTGGCGAAAGGATTGGGAAATTACTCCTTTGTTAGATCTGTCTTGGGTACCAGATTCCTGGTGGCGTTGGATCAGTCCTAAAAAGAAGAAAGAAAAAATGCCTGATGAAATCAATCGCCGACACTTTGAAGTATGTGTCCTTTCGCAGATTATGTTAGAGCTTAAGGCAAGTGACCTATATATAGAAGGAAGCGAAAAATATGCAGACTATCGAAAGCAACTCATTACATGGGAGGACTATGAAAAGAATTTAGCTGATTTTTGCAAGCATGTGAATTTGCCTATTTCCGGAGTCGATTTCGTTAGAAAGACACAGCAAGATTTTAAACAAATCACGAGCCAAACAGATCAATCCTTTCCTCGAAATGAACAAGTGCGGATTGAAAACGGTGAAGTGGTGATTGGACAGTTAAAGAAGAAAAAAATCCCTCCTGGTTTAAAGAAACTTGAAGAATATATAGCTGGAAATTTAGAGCCCATTAATGTACTGGATATGCTTGCTGATACCGAATACTGGTTAAATTGGACTCGTTTTTTTGGTCCTATTTCAGGGCATGAGGCGAAATTAGACAACGCAGTTGAACGATACATAACGAATGCCTTTTGCTATGGATGTAATTTAGGACCAACTCAAACTGCCCGATCAATAGGAAGTTTAGACCGAAAACAAATAGCTTGGATTAATCAACGTCATGTGACCATTGAAAATTTAGACAAAGCGATTCAATATATTATAAATACCTATAACCAATTTGATCTTCCAAAACATTGGGGCGATGGGAAAAGAGCTTCAGCTGACGGAACGAAATGGGATTTATATGAGCAGAATCTTTTATCCGAAAATCATATTCGTTATGGTGGATATGGTGGGATTGGATATTATCATGTTTCGGATACCTATATTGCTTTATTCAGCAATTTTATTCCTTGTGGCGTATGGGAAGGGATACATATTTTAGACATTTTGATGAATGATAAAGCCGAAATTCAACCTGAAATTCTTCATTCAGATACTCAAGGGCAAAGTACAACAGTTTTTGGACTTTCCTCTTTACTAGGTATTCAGCTGATGCCTAGAATACGGAATTGGAAAGACTTAAAATTATTCCGTCCCTGTAATGAAGAAATCTACGAGCATATTGATGAACTTTTTTCAGGGGAAATCGATTGGGAGCTCATTGAAACTCATTATCCAGACATGATTAGAGTTGCTATGTCGATCCAGTCAGGTAAAATTACTCCTTCTACCATTCTTAATAAACTAGGGACATACAGCAAAAAGAATAAGTTGTATCAGGCGTTTCGCGAGCTTGGAAGAGTAATACGAACGATGTTTTTATTAAAATATATGGCTGACGAGGAACTAAGAAGAACGATTCAAGCAGCTACCAATAAAAGTGAAGCTTTTAATGGGTTTACCAAGTGGCTATTCTTTGGTGGTGAAGGGATTATCGCTGAAAATGACCGGGAAAAACAGCGTAAGGTTATTAAATATAACCACTTAGTGGCCAATTGTCTTATCTTTTATAATGTGTTCTCTTTGTCTCGTATTCTCCATGACTACATGCAAGACGGAAATGATTATGATGAAGAGCTGATTTCCTATTTAAGCCCCTATGTTACAGCTCATGTCAATCGGTTTGGAAAATACCGCATTGATCTAAACCGTAAACCTCCTAAACTTCCGTTTGAGGTGTCTGTAGCAAGAGAAAAAAATATACTTTTAATAAAGTAAAGGAGTGACCTGAATGCTATTAAATTCGCTAGATGATGAACCGAAGAGTTTCAAGATGGTAGGAAGAAGATACGTGGGTGATTTATACTAAACTTCATAATGATATTTAAGATACAATGCACTTTTTAAACATCTGTTCAACATAAGAGATAAAGACTATTGAATAGGGACTTAATGATTTAATGCACTATTTTGGCGATCGAAAATCTATGAGAAAGAAAGTTTGCAAGAGTCAAATAGAGAGTTCAAAGTCAATAAAAAAGAAGAAGCTGTTGATTAACAAAAATTTATTTATGGCTCAATCAGCGTTCTGTCCGATTGGACAAGTCCACTTAATAACATATAGAGTGTAAAGGTTACACTTTAACTGTTAACTCAGGACATTCATTTCAATAAAGATATTCCAACATTAGGCCATTTCATACTTTGAAATGTGCTTATTTATTTTAAGGCGATATTCTTTCTTTTTTAAAATCTTTTTAAAATCGATGGAGAAATGAATACTTCCATGTTTTTAAAAAATATGAGAAATTACTAGGTTTTAAAGAATTATAGTGAGTTTCTTCCCTATCTGTCTTTATAACAAAACAAAGAACAAAAAAACTAGTCCTTCATAAAAAGATATTTTTAAAAAATATTGTTGAAAAAGATAACTTTTAAATTTTATAAGAGTATCTACTTAAAGAGAAGTTTTGTTAATAAGCATCAAATATTGAACCTGTATAAAAATATACATTACAAACATTAACTAAAAATACTAAATAAATAAAATTATGGAAAAATTCTTTGTAATATCCAAAAATTAGTAGTATTATATTATTGTAACAAAATTTCCAAAGGGGAGATGGTTAACTTGTCAATGATTATTAATGGTAGTAGAGCAAAAGAGTTAGAAAGTGGTCTCGATAAGTTACAAGCAAAGCTTAAAGTGCTCTCTGATAATTCTAAGGGCGAAAAAAAAGAATTA
>DATMFU010000355.1:0-4619 GCA_035556015.1 Niallia sp.
CCGAAGCCCCTTCCAATCCGGAGACATCATAATAACATCTGCAGCATTACCTGCAGCCAGTGCAGCGTCCAGCTTTTGATCAACACTGTCTGCTGGAAGCCATATTTCATGGACTTTCACCTTAGGATACAACTTTTTAAACACTTTTGTTGCTTGCTTTCGGGCTTGGAGTTCTTCTCCACCACCCCATCCCATAATAGTTAGTTCCCCAGAAATAGTTTTTCCATCTCCTTGGCTACTAACCTCACTACTATCGCTTGAACAAGCAGTGATAGAAAGAGTTAATACAAGAGCAAATACTAATGATATAAATTTTTTCATAGATTTTCCCCCTTTATTTTTCAAAAAAATCTAAGACTTAAATCCTCCCATCCTCCTTCTAAAAACTCCTTCCTAGTTTTGTAACACTTATTTTTAAAGCGCTTTCAACTCATAATAGAATAATAGAATAATTACCCCTTTTATGCATTGACATTTTCATATATAAAATTGATATATTCTAAGATTCTGCTAAAGGGAAATTTACTCTAATTATGATTATTGCTTTTAATACATCTCTACTTTTAATGGGATAATAAGTTCTCTAGGTTCATTTATTTTATAAAAAAAAACCCAAAGAATAATCTTTGGGTTACGATCAAACTAATCGTTTCAAATGTTAGCACTGAGCTTTTCTTGTTTTTTTTCAATGCGATTAAAAGCTACCTTCGCACCACACAGCATAACTAATGACATTAAACTAACCGAAAAGAATGGGATAAACCCTGGGAACATAGCTAACGGAAAACTTAATAAAAAAAGTGCTGCTACTATTAAAATAGTAATATGTATATTAAAAGTCCCAATATAGAACGCATATTTAAAATACTGAAAAAACTTTATTTCAAAATGGACGTAAACAGGAAAAATATAAAGAGTAGTGATTATATACCAAATAGCAAGAATTAATAAAGGAATAGACAGTACAGATTGAACAGTTCCTCCTATTGTAACGACTAGCCTATAATCCATATATAGAAAAAAGCCAAATGCACCTATTAGAAGCCCCACTAAATTCGCAGGCAGGAATTCCTTTTTATAGCTATCAAAGAAGACTCTAGTAATAGGGATATCCGTTTCTTTCAAAATCCACTTTCTAATCACTGTAAATAATGCCACAGTTGCGGGAAAGATTCCAAAGACTATCAATCCAGCTAATGTAAAAATTATCCACAATATATTTACTAAAGCCATTTTCCAAATCCAATCACATAAAGTGAAGACCCCTCCCATCACTCTACCCATTTGCATTGGTTTCACCTCATTAATTTTTTTTATTTAAAATACAGATTGCCATATTTTTAGATTACTTAATCAACTAGGACTAGTTTTTCATCATAGTCTAATAAAAAACGAAAGAAAGGATTTACTCACTCATCCCCCATAATGACTATCGAAATCTATGTATTTGGATTGGACCAGTATATATCCCTACATTGTATTGTAAACGATTTCATCTTTCCTTAATTTCTCTACTTTTCATTCAAATGTAGTACTTACTGCTATTTTTGTACCATCTACCATACTCCTCCTTACTGTAGATATACCTTGTGATTATTATAACATTCCAGATTAAGTGTGTATATCCAATAATTTACTTTAAGGTACTATTTACTATACTATAAATCCTTTATCTTGAAATTGGTTAAATACTCTATGAAAAGTTAAAAAGTTGTTTTTAAGAACCCTATTTCACTGTAATTAGCAAAAAAGCTCAAATCACACTATGCATCTATTTTGTAGGGACACCCATACAAGGTAGACTTTGTGAGATTTAAGCTTGTGATTTATTTTGTATTACTCAGTATCGCAATTATAAAGTAATACTATCATTCTTCGTTACTTTCATAAAAATAATTAAAGAAATAACTGTAATTATTGTCAAAATAGTAGACAATGCAGCTGCTATACCATAATTTCCACGAATTACTTCTGTGTAAATTGCTACTGTCATCGTTTTCGTATTAACCGTATATAACAATATGGAGGTAGACAGCTCGGAAAGCATCGTAATCCAACTCAATATGGCTCCAGCAATAATACCTGGTAACATCATAGGAACAGTTATTTTAATGAAAGTATTCAAACGACTACTGCCTAAACTTTCAGCTGCTTCTTCTATAGAATGTGGAATCTGTTGTAAAGAAGCAACCGATGATCGAATCGTATATGGTAACCTTCTAACAGATAAGGAAATAATCATAATAAAGGCAGTACCTGTAATCGCTATCAATCCACTTCCGCCAATACCAGTATTAAATGCTGCCAATAAAGCTATCCCTAGAACCGTACCTGGTACAATATAAGGTATCATACTCAAACTATCTATTAATGAAGTGAATATATTGCGTTTCCTTACTGCTAAATATGAAATAAAGATTGCAAAAATCACAACTATTACGAGAGCAAGAAAAGGAATTCTAATCGTATTAATGATGGCAGAACCCATTCTGTCCCATGCCTCTATATAACTGTTAAATGAATATCCCTTTTGAAATACCATTCCTTTTGTATTTAAAAATGAAGTATACATTAAATATAATTGTGGCAACATGGCAATGAATACAATTCCATACACTACTACATAAACGACAAATTTCTTTAATCCTTTTATCTTTTTTGGCTGAACAGGATGAAGCGCGCTCATGCTAAAAGAATTTTTATTCGATACATATTTTTGAATCAAGAATATTGCTAATGCAATAACAATGGCAATTATAGCTAAGGAAGCAGCAAATGCAGCATTTCCTCCTACCTCACTAATGAATTGCGTATAAATTAGTACCGGAAATGTACGATAACCTTCACCAATCAACATAGGAGTACCGAAATCTGAGAATGCACGCATAAATACTAGCAATGCTCCAGCTAAAATCGTTGGAATCAATAGTGGCAATAGTACTTTAAAAAAGCGGGCAATTCCTGTAACTCCCATGCTCTCTGCAGCTTCCAAAATCGAATTATCAATACTCTTAAATGCACCAGTTACGTATAAGAATATTAGCGGGAACAACTGCAAAGTGAACACCAATGTAATTCCGGTAAAACCGTAAATATCGAAAGCAGGGAAGTGAAGATATTCGATCAAAAACTTTGTAATGACTCCATTTCTTCCTAGTAAAAGGATCCAAGAGTAAGCACCAATAAAAGGCGCAGACATGGAAGCAATAATGATTAAAATTTGCAAAACCTTTTTCCCTTTGAATTCAAACATAGAAAATAAGTAAGCTAAAATAATACCAATTACTAATGCAAAGAATGTTGCTGAGATAGAAACTTTAAAACTATTAATGAGCGTTTCTGAATAATAACTCTTAGAGAAAAACTCAGTAAAGTATTTTAAAGAAAAGGAACCATCAATATACAAAGCCTGCACGAGAATCATTAATACTGGATAAACAAGAAAGATTGTATAAGTTAGAAGTATAAATAAAGAAGAACCACTCCAAATATTAAATTTAAACTTGTTTCTCATTATTTACACCCCCAATAAATTACGCGAACCATCTTCAGTAAAAATATTAATTTTATGCTTATTTATTGCTAACCAAACCTCATCTCCATTTTTTAAATCTTCATCAAATGTTGACTCTTCACTTACTTGTACGTTTTCCCCTGTATCAAGATGAATAAAGTATTCCGTATTCATTCCCAAATATACACTGTCTGTAATTACCCCACGAATCGTATCTACCCCTTGCTTTGTTCTTACATATTCCTCAGGCCTAATACTTACTCTAACCTTTTGACTAGGTACATTTGCCAATTCTTCAAAGAGAAGAGTAAATCCATTTTCAAATACAATTTTCGCTTGATCTCCTGTAGAAACAAGCTGGGCTTCTTGTATATTTGTTCTCCCAATAAACGTTGCAACAAATTCGTTAGCAGGACGATGATATAACTCTTTTGGTGTTCCGATTTGTTGAATAGCTCCATTATTCATAACAGCAATTTGGTCTGAAATAGCCATTGCTTCTTCTTGATCATGTGTTACATAAACGGTTGTTATTCCTACTTCTCTTTGGATATCACGAATAGCTTGACGCATATCCACTCTTAACTTTGCATCTAAGTTACTTAATGGTTCATCCATAAGTAATACATCTGGATTAATGGCTAATGCACGGGCTAGGGCAACCCGTTGCTGCTGCCCACCACTTAATTTTTCAGGTTTTCTTTCACTATATTGTTCTATCTGCATTAGCTTTAAATACTTATTGGTTCTATTTTTTATTTCTTCTTTTGATAGTTTCCTTTGTTTTAAACCAAACTCTACATTTTCTCTTACTGTTAAATGAGGAAAGATTGCATAGTTTTGGAATACCATCCCTATATTTCTTTTGCTTGGGTCTTTATCATTAATTCTTGTTTCATTAAAGTAGAAATTTCCACCTTCAATAGAGTTAAATCCTGCTATCATTCTCAATAAAGTAGTTTTTCCACATCCGGAGGGTCCTAATAAGGTAAATAAGGACCCGTCTTTAATGTTCACATTCAAATCTTCAATAACAGCAACTCCGCCATATTCCTTTTTTGCATGTTCAATTTTAATAATGCTCATACTCTTACCTCCTATGTCC
>DATMFU010000356.1:0-14030 GCA_035556015.1 Niallia sp.
ACATGTTGGGCAATGGTATTCTCATGGTTAACAGCTAATATAATTTCATTTTTCTCAGGAAAATGTTCTTTTACAAATGAGTCAACTAGTTGCATAGCTGATTGGGCAATTCCTTTCCCTTGAAAAACACTATCAATAGAAAATGCTCTTATTAAAATAGCATCTTGATTATTACTATATACTCCTACTCCTTCCCATCCATGAAGGACAAAAAAGCCTGCCACTTCTTCCTTATATAAAATGACAATAGGGAATCTAGAAGAGTCCTCTTCACATATTTTAATGGCTTCAAGTGGACTCGCGGTAAAATCTCTTTGTGGCAATGGTAAATTATATGTATTAAATTTTCGTACATACCTTTCTGTACAGAAATCTAATTTAACTATATTTTCATTAATACTACTCAAGTTAATCCCCCATCATCCTATTTTTACTATTCAGTTTATATAAACCAAATCTATCATAGAAGGAAATACCTCCACAACTCTTTTTACAATCATTCCCATCCAAAATGTTTATTTTGCTAGATTTTAATGCAACCGCCTATTTTTTCTTAGACTAATAACTAATTCTCTTGTCCATGAATACAATGCCATAACTGTTAAGAGGTGATGGCATTGATTGGTCTATATATGGATAGCTCGACTAATCGTGAGAAACTAAATACTTGGGAGAAGGATATGTTGGAAGAATTTGCGATGAAAATGACCGATAAAAAACATCCTTTTCCATGTATACCTGCAACAATCGGTTATTCTCTTAATCATTTAAGATATGGATTTATTGGAGATCCAACTGATGAACATACAACGATTGAGCTAGCAAACATTTTAAAAGAGTACACCCTCCATTCTAAAGAATATGGTAATTATAATTCATTAATTGTTTTTTACCACCTTACGGATGAGCTCATTTATTCTACTAACGTAGAAGGATTTGAAGAATTATTTTGGGAACAACTAAGCAAATTAACAGCAAGCGATGAAATAGATTGGGTAAATGATATACCTAGAGATCCAGAAGAACCATTATGGGAATTTTGTTTTCATGGAGAAAAATACTTTATGTATTGCGCTACACCCTTACATCAGAATAGACATAGTAGAAATTTTAAGACTCTGATGCTAGCAATCACGCCAAGATGGGTATTACAGGAATTCACCAAAAAAGAATCTTTCGCAAAAACGATTAAAAATCAAATACGTAAAAGACTGACCAATTATGACTCTATTCCTATTCATCCAGATTTGAACACTTATGGAGAAAATGAGAATTTCGAATGGCGACAATATTTTTTAAGAGATGATGATACTACTATTTCTAAATGTCCTTACCATCGCATGTTAAATATATTTAAAAAACCATAAAAAAGGAATATACGATATAATACGATTAGCTGATGCTTTTTAAAAGGTGGTTTTTTATATGAGATTTCTTAATTTCGGTTCTTTAAATATAGATAAAGTTTATAGTGTTCCTCATTTTGTAACTGGTGGTGAAACGTTATCTTCAACCCAACTTGAAGAATTTCCAGGTGGAAAAGGATTAAATCAATCAATAGCACTTGCAAAAGCAGGTGCTGAAGTATTTCATGCTGGTAAAATTGGAAATGACGGTCTCTTTTTAAAGGAGACGTTATCTTCTGTTGGAGTAAACATAGAGAATATTCTAGAGGACGGTTCCACAACTGGACATGCTATCATCCAAGTTTCGTCCAGTGGAGAAAACTGCATTCTATTACATGGTGGGGCTAATAAGGAAATTACCAAAGAAACTATTGATTCCATTATTAGTGATTTCGATACTAAAGATATATTAGTGCTACAAAATGAAATTAGCTGCTTAGAATATATTATCGAGATAGCTCATAATAAAGGATTAACCATTGCCCTTAATCCTTCTCCTATAAACAAAACGATTTTAACGTTAGATTACACGAAAATAGATTACCTTATTTTAAATGAGCTCGAAGCAAAATCAATTAGCGGTCAAGAGTCAATAGTAAAAATGTTTGATTATCTCTTATCTTTAAATTCTAAGTTGAAAATCATTTTAACATTAGGAACAAATGGAGTAATGTATAAAGATTCTTATCAAGAAATAAAACAAGAGTCATTTAAAGTAGACGCAATAGATACTACTGCAGCAGGAGATACATTTCTTGGCTTTTTCCTTTCCATGATCTCGAATAAAACAGATATTCAAAAAGCTTTACTAATAGCCTCAAAAGCTGCTTCCATCTCCGTAACAAGAAAAGGTGCAGCTACTTCCATTCCATATCTTAATGAAGTACTTGAAGGCCTGGAATAATACAATTTTATTAATAATACTATAGCCAATTTATATCTTCTTATTTGAAAAGATATAACTCTATGAATTAATTTCTTAGCCTAAATAATCATATACAAAATATACTTTCCCCATTATTCTTTCCTTTTCGTACAGGGGAATAAATAAATATTTCTTCTATACTAAACTAAACACCAGCTTATTTATGCACTTTTGTACAAAAAAAGAGAGTGTCTAAAGAGGTCAGACCTCATTAAACACCCTCTACCATACTTAAGAAAAATCGTTATTTAAATTCCTTCCAATTCATGGAAGTTTCGTTTAATAACTCCTCGAAGCTTTTATTTTTTTCTCTTTGACGTCTTTCTTCTCTTTTTCTTTTTTCTTCTGCAAGTTGTTTTTCATTTTCTTCTACTAGTAACTCTTGCTTTTTCTCTTTTAACTGTTTTGCTAATTGATCATTTAATAAATCTCCTAGTGTTACCGGTTTATCTGGTTGCTCTTTTTTTACTGGTTTTCGTTTTTTTGCCATATGGAACCTCTCCTATTCGTTTATTTTATTCCATCTACATGAATCGTTGCTTCTAAGTCTATTTCCACGTTTCCTTGTATAGCTCTTGAAATCATACAATTAGTTTCGGCTTTTTTAGCAAGCCTTGTTGCAAGTGAAATATCTTTTTCAGTTGCATTATTTTTTAATACCACCAGTGGTCTATGTATTATTTTCTTATAAGTAAAAATACCATTTGTTACATCTACAATTGCTTCTGATTCCATCGTTAAACTAATCTTCTCAAGCTTACTTCTCTCCATCATTGCTGCAAGTGTAATAATATAACATGTAGCTGCTGCACCTAATAACATTTCATCTGGATTAGTACCTACCCCAGGACCATCCATTTCTGTTGGAATAGAAATTTTAGTTTGTAAATTACCACTTTCAATCGTACCAATATCATTGCGGTTACCTGGCCAATCTGCTTTTAAATGAAAATGATGTTCTGCCATTTTTAGTGACTCCTTTTTTTCTTATGCTTAATGTATAATAACATATTTTTTACCTCATGTTATAGAAGAAGACTATGGGTGTCCCATAGAATACAGCATCAATAATCCTACTCTTTCCCTGCATAATAAGGTGGTAGGACACTTGCTATTGAGAATCAAGGAGGATTTTATGAGTCAGAAAAGAAGTAAAGGTAATAGTCAAGCTGGAAAGCCTAACGCAGATACCGTTAAGAACGTAATTGCAAAAGAAGATTTAGACAATGCTATCCATACAACCAATAGACAAAATTCAAAACAGTAAAATCTACGCCACATCTTTTGATAGTTCTATCTATTAGGTGTGGCTTTCTTTTCATCTCTCACAATGGAACCATCTTTTTTACATTTGCATACAATTTTTTTATCAGAACTTTTTCTATTCTTTTATAAATGAGGAAGCTGTCTATTTTGATTCAGTATAAGGAAATGTTACACTCAAATTATTATGTGTATTTATGTCATAAATGGAGGAATTAGCTTGAAAAGATTATTTCGTTATCTATTTTCTGTCATTCTTTTTATCACTTCCATTGGTGTATATTGTTCTAATCGTCTAATGTACATGAAGAAAAAAGACGATCATTTTATTTTAAATAGAGAACAAGAGGCAGGACGCTTCGATCCTGTTTCATTTGAAAACCTAACAAAACAAGAAATTACCATCCCTTCCCCCTATGGTTATGATTTAAAGGCTATCCTGGTAGAACCGTATAAAGAATCAAAAAAGTATATGATTATATCTCATGGAGTAACGGAAAATAAGACGAACTCTATAAAATATTTGAACATGTTCTTAGAAAGAGGGTTTAATGGGATAATCTATGACCATCGTCGACATGGAGAATCTGGAGGGAAAACAACCAGTTTTGGCCACTATGAAAAATTCGACTTAAAACAAGTTGTTGATTGGGTAAGAAAAAACAAAGGCTATGATACTCTACTGGGCATTCATGGGGAGTCAATGGGGGCAGCAACCATGATACTGTATGCAGGAGGAATAGAAGATGGAGCTGATTTCTATATAGCAGATTGCCCATTTTCCGATTTTACAGAACAAGTGAACTATCTAATAAAACATGAGATTAAGCTTCCAGGAAAAATATTCATCCCCCTTGCAGATATATTTTTACGGGCAAGAGACCGCTATTCCATTAAAGATGTATCACCTATTTCCGTCGTAGATAAAATAAAAAAACCAATGTTATTTATTCATAGTGAAAAAGATGATTTTATACTGCCACAAATGACAAAAAATTTATATGATAAAAAGACTGGGCCCAAAAAACTTTTTTTGGCTATAAATGGTCTTCACGCGCAAAGTTATAATGAAAATAAAGTAGAATACGAAAAGGTAATAGATGAATTTTTAACAGAACTTGTCTACAACAAACAAGGTAGTATCTTACCATCTTAAAAAAGACAAGCTGCCCTTGATGGCAACTCGTCTTCCTTACTAATTTTCCCCAATGAAAAATGTTTATATTTTAAATTGTTTTATCTTTTCTTGTAAATCATTAGCTAGGAGGGATAATGATGCTGATGAAGCGGCAATTTCCTCCATAGATGCTACTTGTTCTTCTGTTGCAGTTGAAACATTTTCTGTACTAGCTGCAGATTCACTAGCCATACTACTCACCTCTGCAATAGAAGTTTCAATAATTTGAGCACTATTCTGTAATTGTTGTAGAGATTGAAAGACCATTTCAAATAAGGCTACTAATTCCTTAACTGAACCTTCAATTTCTTTAAATGATTCTCCTGCGTCTTGGACAATTGCAATACCTGTGTCAACTTCACTTGCAGCTAATGACATAGATTTTGTTGTATTTTTAGAATCCAACTGTATTTGACTAATTAGTTCTGTAATCTTATCTGCTGATTTTGCTGTTTGTTCCGCTAATTTTCTTACTTCATCTGCAACAACTGCAAATCCTTTTCCTTGTTCCCCTGCTCTAGCTGCTTCAATTGCAGCATTTAATGCTAATAGATTTGTTTGAGAGGAAATATCCGTTATTACCTTCGTAATATTACCAATTTCATTAAGGCGTGTTTCTAGTGTGTAAATTGATTGCGATAAATTAGTGACATTTCTTGTAATAGCTTGCATTTGCTGAGTAACTTCATTAATTTTCTTCGTACCATTTGTTGAAATATCAGCTGCATTTCCAGCTGTTTCTGCAACTTTTTTTGCATTTGAAGTGATTTCTTCTGTATTCTCATTAACATCTTGAATTCTTTCTGTACTAGCTGTCATCATCTGCAATTGAGACTCTGAACTCATCGCTAGTTCTTGTATTGTTTCTGAAATCTGTTCACTTGCCTTACTACTCTCTTCTGAACTTGCACTCAATTGCTCCGATGAAGCTGCAAGATGTTGGGAAGTTTCTGTTAGTGTAACGATTAAACTTTTCATACCATCTGCCATGAGATTATAACTAGTAGAGAGTGAACCCACTTCGTCTTTCCCTATATAGGTAGATCTTCCCGAAAAATTCCCATTACCTGCATTAGCCATTAATTCCTTTAAAGAATTAATTGGTCTCACAATCATATTAGAAATATACCTTCCCATTAAAGCAGCAATAAATAATGAAATAATAATGACCCCTGCCATTATGTACATGTTCACCAGAAACTTACTATTATTTTCTTCAGCAATTGCTTTTGCTTCCGATTGGTTTTCATTTTGCAAATTATCTAACGAATTATTAATAATATTTACCTTACCTTGAAGGCTTGTTCTATAAAGACTATATGCAGATTCATTGAAATTATTTTCTGCTAATGAAATAACTTGTTCTTGCAATGAATTATAACTTTCTAAGTTATTCTTATATAATTTATATAACTCTTCCTCTTTTTTTGATAGTTCTAATACATCTAATTCTTTTATGTACTCATCTGTTTCTTTCGCATTTGCTTTTAACCCATCTAGAAGTTCTTGTTTCCGATCTTTACTCTTTGTAACCATTAATTCAATAAGATAGCTATCATTAATTCTACTATTCCTTTGAACTTTGGAAATTAATGTATTGGGAATTAATCTATCTTCATACATATCTTGTGAACGATCAGCCATCCTTTTAATTTCACTCATACCGGTTATACCAACTACCAATAATGCAAGTGCACTAATACAAATAATTAAAAGAATCTTTTTTGAAATATTAATATTCTGTAAAACTTTCATTCCGTTTCCCCTTATCTAAAAAATCTGTTTAAATTTAATATCGACAAAAAAAATCAAATATAAAGAATTTTTCCAAAAAAATAAAAGCAGTACAAGCAAAATAACTTGTACTGCTAAAATCACCAATGGTTATTTATAAATTGGTCTCGTCCTGACTTCTCTCTATCTTCTTTATAATGTTGCTTATTTTTTTTATGATAATCTTGATGATAGTCTTCAGCAGGGTAAAATGTAGATGCTGGTTCTATTAGAGTTACAATTGGGTCTTTGAATTTACCACTATCTATCATTGCTTGCTTTGATTTTTCTGCTAGCTCTTTTTGCTTCTCATTATGATAAAAGATTGCCGTACGATATTGTGGTCCACGATCATGAAATTGTCCATCTGGATCAGTTGGATCGATTTGTTGCCAATATAATTCTAACAATCTTTCATAGGGAAACACTTCTGGATCAAAGGTTATTTCCACTACTTCAAAATGACCTGTCGTTCCAGTTTTCACCTGCTCATAGGTAGGATTTTTTATATGTCCTCCTGCATAACCGGATACAATTCCTCCTATACCTGGTAACTCTTCAAAAGGAGAAACCATACACCAAAAGCATCCACCTGCAAAAGTTGCCTTTTCCATTCTATTCCACTCCTAAACTTTAGTGTTGCTTAATTCCTATAATGTAAATAAGAATAATCACCTTTTCGATAAAAAATAGTATATAATACTTTGCTACAAGATACTAACTTTTTTACTCAAAAAAGATAATTTATATAGTAGAGATGAATAGGAGTTATTCATATGGATTGATTACTATATCTAAAATAATTAACAAAATTAAGCTGTTCCTGTACTTATGTAAGTTAGAATAAAAATTATTTTTTACTCAATAGATTCCCAGTAACTTTATCTGCAATATGTGGAAACAAATTATACAGCACACTCCCCATATTCATCCATCTAGGCAAATTCAGCTCACGCTTTGGATGAATCATTAATTGGACAATTTTTTCAGCAACAAAATCCGGTTTTAGCATATATTTTTTCACATTTTTTACGTAATTCCCTGATTTATCAGCAATATCAAAAAAACTGGTATCAATAGGTCCTGGGTTAACCGCTGATACGTAAATATTTGTTTTTGCAAGTTCCATCCGTAGACTATTTGTAAATCCTAAAACTGCATGTTTTGTTGCAGCATAACCACTAGATTTGGGAGTAGCTAATTTTCCAGCTTGAGAAGCTATATTAATAATATGGCCACTATTTTTTTCCATCATCGAAGGTAGAATTTCCTTTGAACAAGCCATTAATCCAAGAACATTAACTTTAAACATTTTTTCAATATCTACAAGATTAGCTTCATTAAATGAGTCAAAAATCGCAAATCCAGCATTATTTAAGAGGATATCAACGTGTCCAACATCACTTAGAATTTGCTTAAAAACAACCTTTACTTGTTCCGTATCACTAACATCAAGGGAGTAAGATAAACTTTTTACTGTTGAATGTTTATTTATCCTGTCACTAATATCTATTAATTTTTCCTTTGATCGAGCAACAAGTATAGGTCGAGCTCCCATCTCAGCTACTTTGAATGCAACCTTTTCACCTATCCCAGAAGAAGCTCCAGTGATAACAATATTTTTATTTTTTAGTTTATCCATTTTCCACCTCAAAATTTTTCAACTACTAATAAATACTAATTCGCTTTATTTAATTAAGGGATGTAGTATAAAAACCAATAACAATAATATATCAATTTTAAAACAAAACTCCAATTATATTAGCTATTCTTTTAGTTCTGTTCCTCTTTTTTTATTTCATTTATACAACTCCTTATTAAAGCACTGTATTATTTTTATCTTTGAAGGATCTTTCAAGCACTTAAATTTCGTTATAAGTCATATTATAGTGGATGAAGTTTATCTTTTTTTTTCATACTAACATGTTCATTCTCATTCTTAGATAATCAAAGCAATTTATCATTACTTTTATATATTTAGAGATTGTGGGGGGAATTAAATGAAATTGGCTTTTATCGGAGCAGGTTCTATGAGTGAAGCATTAATCTCGGGCATAGTATGTAGTAACTTAATGGATGCGGAATGTATTACAGTAAGTAATAGAGGAAATCTGGAAAGATTAAAGGCTCTTCAAACAAAATACGGCATTAACTATACCCTTAATATTGGTCAAATGGTTAAAGAGGCTGATATCGTTCTCCTTGCTATGAAGCCAAAGGATGTAAAAGAAGCTAGTCAACAATGGAAAAAAGAAATCAATAAGTCTAAGCTTGTTATTTCCGTTCTTGCAGGAGTGAGTATGAAAAGCATTCAATTATTGGTGGGACATGAGATACCTATTGCCCGTGCTATGCCAAATACCTCTGCAACAATTGGGAAATCTGCCACAGCAATTACACTTAATTCTATTGTCACAGATAAACAGAAAGATTTTATCCTTAAATTATTTCAAACGGTTGGATTTGCAACTATGGTAGAAGAAAGTCAACTAGATGCAGTGACAGGATTATCAGGTAGTGGGCCTGCGTACTTATACTATATAGTAGAAGCAATGGGAAAAGCAGCAGTTGATAGTGGGCTTGATATTCATATTGCTAATAAATTAATTGCACAAACACTAATAGGTACAGCAGAAATGATTCAAATATCTTCTAAAACTCCAGCAGAACTTCGGAAGGAAGTAACTAGCCCTGGTGGTACTACAGAAGCAGGAATAAAGGTGCTTAATCATTACAATGTTCAAACTGCTTTTTTCAAATGTATTCAAGAAGCAACTGTTCAATCAATAAAAATGGGTAGGTCATTAAATGAGGAGTTAAAGTTAACTAAATAGAAATTTCAGTATAGTAAAGAGCGATTCTTTGTTCTTTGCTTTTTTTCGTTCTATAATAAAAAATATGGAATGAAGGAGGTACTTTATGTCAGCAAAACTATTTTCTCCCTATACAGTTAAAAACTTAAAAGTAAAAAACCGCATCGTCATGTCTCCAATGTGTATGTATGCTAGTGACGATACTGGGGTCGTAAAAGATTGGCATTATACCCATTATGCATCTCGAGCAGTTGGCCAGGTAGGATTAATTATCATTGAATCCACTGCTGTTACGAAACAAGGAAGAATTTCTCCTAATGACTTAGGTATATGGAGCGATGATCAAATTGCAGGGCTTCACAAATTGACTAATTTAATGAAACAGCATGGTGCGAAGACAGGTATTCAACTTGGACATGCTGGTAGAAAAGCAAATTTAGAAGGAGAAATTATCGCCCCATCTTCAGTCGCTTTTAGTGATCACTATCAAACACCTGTAGAAATGACTAAAGAAATGATACAAGAAACAATAATAGCTTTTCAAGAGGCTGCTATACGAGCAAAAAAGGCTGGTTTTGATGTAATTGAAATCCATGGAGCCCATGGATATTTAATAAACCAATTTTTATCACCATTAACTAATCAACGTACAGATGAATATGGTGGTTCTATGGAAAATCGTTATCGATTTTTAAAAGAGATAGTAGACGGAATTAATGACATTTGGGATGGACCTTTATTTGTAAGAGTATCTGCCGAGGAATATCACGAAAAAGGTTTATCGACCGAAGATTACCTTGTAATAGGCAAATGGTTAAAAGAACAAGGGGTTGATTTAATCGATGTTAGCACAGGGGGAACTATTCCTGTTAGCCCTAAAGCGTATCCAGGTTATCAAGTTTCTTATGCAGAAATGATTAAACAAGGGGTCAAGATAGATACTGGAGCCGTTGGGCTAATTCTATCCCCTTATCAGGCAGAAGAGATTTTACAAAATAACCGTGCTGATTTAATTTTTATTGGTCGAGAGTTATTACGAAATCCTTATTGGCCAGTGCAAGCTGCAAATACCCTAAAAATCAGTATTGAAGCTCCTTCTTCTTATGTAAGAGGATGGAATGCTTAATTTTCCATAAAAAATTTATCACTCAATCAATTATTTGAAATAATAAGAGGAACTAAGATGAAAGAGTTATATACTCTCTTATCTTAGTTCCATTTTTGTCCAATATAATATTTCTAAATAATTTTATACATCAAACTCCATCAAATCCTCTGCTATATATGTTTGCGGCCAAATATTTCTTGCTTCAGTTAGTAATTGTGGAGTTTGATTACTATCATATCTTGCGCTAATATGAGTCAAGATTAGGCGCTCTACATTAGCATTTTTAGCAATAGTGGCAGCTTGAGCTGTTGTTGAGTGAAAGTATTCCCTTGCAATATCTTCTTCTGTCTCAGAAAACGTAGCTTCATGGATTAATATAGTGGCGTCTTCTGCTAATATTCGTGCATTCTCACAAGTTCGTGTATCTCCAAGTATTGTTATTATTTTTCCTTTTATATCTGGACCTAAGAAATCACTACTTGGTATTACTGTTCCGTCTTCTAATATTATATTTTTCCCTTCTTTAATATCCTTATATATAGGTCCAGGTACAATACCGTATGATTGAAGTTTTTTGGTATCTAATTTTCCAGGTCTATCTTTTTGTACTATTCTATATCCGTAACTTGTTACTCCATGTTCCAATTCCCTTGCCTCAACGAAAATATCTTCATCTTCAAAAATGATTCCTTCTTCTACTTCTACTACTTTCAATTTGTACTTTAAGTAAGTTTGACTAATAGAGAGACTAATACGAATATATTCCCCAATCCCTTTAGGACCATAAACCGTCACCTCTGACTCTCCACCTTGAAACGATCTGCTAGCTAGAAAGCCTGGTAATCCATATATATGGTCACCATGCAAATGAGTAATAAATACTTTTTCTACTTTTCTCGGTTTGATATTTGTATGTAAAATTTGATGCTGCGTTGCCTCACCACAGTCAAACATCCATATGCTACCTCTTTCCTGAAGCATTTTTAAAGCAATCGCTGTTACATTTCTTGCTTTTGCAGGAACCCCTGCTCCAGTTCCTAAAAATTGAATGTTCATTCCATCACCACTTCTTTCTTTTGAAGAAATTTATCTCGTAGAATAAATTACAATATATTATTTCATACTAATATTATCTTATTAAAAAAATCTTCTCTTTTCTTCAATCTTTTCTCTAGTAACTTTTTCTATTATATTGTAATATCAACAATGACGAAAATAAAAATCTAAAATCGACAAATAGTTTAAATTTTTGCAAAAATTCAAAACATAAAGGTTGCTATATCTTCAATAAAAAGTTAAAATTTTATAACTGTATAGGTAAATTCTTTTAATTTAGCTCCTACAGTCTGTTAAATAAAATTTTCATACATACAATTACAATGAAAAGAGGTACGTGAAAGTGAACGAACAACAATCATCAAATGCATTAATTATCATCTTCGGTGCAACTGGAGACTTAGCAAATAGAAAGTTATTCCCTTCTTTATATCGTCTTTATACGAAAGGCAAATTATCCAATTTTGCTGTTGTTGGAGTTGGTAGAAGAACTTTAACACAAGAACAATTCAAGCAAAACATTATCACTTCTGTATCAGAAGCAATTAAAAGTACAAATGAAGAAAAATTAGAAACATTTGCATCTTTCTTCTGCTACCATTCGCATGATGTGGCAGATTCTAGCTCATATCAAGAATTAAAAAATATTGCAAATGATTTAGATGCTAAACATAATTTAGGCGGAAATCGAGTTTTCTATTTAGCAATGGCACCTGAATTCTTTGGCCCTATTGCTATTCACTTAAAACAAGATGGTTTAACAGATGTAAAAGGATTTAAACGTTTAATTATCGAAAAACCATTTGGTCATGATTTAGAATCTGCTAAAGAATTGAACGAACAAATCCGAACTGCTTTCTCTGAAGATGAAGTGTATCGTATTGACCATTATCTTGGAAAAGCCATGGTACAAAATATTGAAACTATTCGTTTTTCAAACGCTATATTTGAAAATCTTTGGAATAATCGTTACATAAGCAATATCCAAGTAACATCAAGTGAAGTTTTAGGAGTAGAAGAACGAGGAAGATATTATGAAACAAGTGGGGCACTTCGTGATATGGTTCAAAACCATATGCTTCAAATGGTAGCACTATTGGCAATGGATCCACCAATAAAGTTAACACCAGATGAAATTCGCTCTGAAAAAGTAAAAGTATTCCGTGCTATGCGTCCAATGGAAGTAGATGATGTAAACACCTACTTTGTTAGAGGACAATATGGAAAAGGTAATGTAGATGGTGTAGATGTACCTGGTTACCGTGAAGAACAAATGGTAGATCCAAACTCCAATACAGAAACATTTGTAGCTGGTAAAATTATGATTGATAATTTCCGTTGGGCGGGTGTACCTTTCTACATTCGTACAGGTAAAAGATTAGAAAGTAAATCAACAAAAATAGTTGTTCAATTTAAAGATATTCCAATGAACTTATATAATCGTCCAAATCAAGAAATTACACCAAATTTACTCGTTATTCATATTCAACCAGAAGAAGGTATTACTCTTCATTTGAATGCGAAAAAAGCAGGACAAAATATGGAAGCAACGCCAATTAAATTAAGCTATGCAAACACTGGAATAGAAGGTATTAATACTCCTGAAGCTTATGAAAAGCTAATTGATGATAGCATTCATGGAGATGCTACAAACTTTACACACTGGGATGAAGTTGCTTTATCTTGGAGCTATGTAGATAAAATTTCACAAGCATGGACTGAAACTCCAGCTACACAATTCCCTAATTATGCTGCAGGTACTTTTGGACCGAAAGAAGCAGATGATTTATTAGAAAAAGATGGTTTCTTCTGGTGGCCAGTAAGTCAATTTGAGGTAGATATTTGTTAATAAATAGTACTAAAAAACGTGAATAACTTTATTCACGTTTTTTCTTTCTTATAATTAGCCTGATGATTAAGGAGATTATGGATGAAGAGAATAAAAACAATTATAATAGTATTTTTTTCCTTTCTCATATACAGCATGATTGTTTATTATAATGGATGGAATGGCTATGTCCTGCTTCGTGCACTTGATGTGATAAGTTATCCTGGAATTTATATTTTATTTATTATTTTTCTAGCTTATTCTTATATACTCAGCCATTTCACTTCTTTTACCATTTTTAAAATTGTTGGCTCCTATTGGTTAGCCATACTAGAATATAGTATTTTACTTTTTCCAATAGCTAACCTCTTTTGGCTTCTATTAAATCAATGGATAACTGATGCAACTATATGGATAGGAATGGTTACCCTTTCAATAATATTGATTATTTTGCTCTATGGAACTTTTAATGCTTACTTTCCTATTATTCGCACCTATCAACTCTCTGTTGAGAAAAGAATTGCAAAGAGGGACTCTCTCACCATCGCTGTTGCTTCTGATATGCATTTTGGGACAATTATCTGGTAAAAGACATTTAAATCGCTTAGTGACCAAAATAAACACTCTAGCACCTGATCTAATTTTATTACCTGGTGATATTATTGATGACGATCCAATTCC
>DATMFU010000357.1:0-2175 GCA_035556015.1 Niallia sp.
CAAAACCTTGTGCGTATATATATGAAATTATAAGTTTATAATACTATAATTGGTACGTACAATCAACAATGATTTGAATGTATCTTTTTCAAGATTTTATAGCAGCATCGATTAAAGATAGGTTACCAACTATTTTTATTCCAACTCGTACAAGTTATTTTTCTAAACTGCAAAAAAGCCACCTAAAATTAGGCAGCTTCCACAATATATATATCTTAAACTTCCACCGTTTCAAAAAACTGTGGTAAATGATCCTTATGTGCTTCCATCATTTCATCCAAAATCTGTTTCCCCACTTTATCCGATGGTACTAATGGATTTATTGTCATCGCTAATAACGCTGTATCATAGTTTCCTGTTACCGCTGCCTCTGCCGCTACACGTTCAAATGACTTAATCTGTTGTACTAGCCCTCTAACCGCTACTGGTAAATCTTCATTAATGATTGGTTTTGGACCTTCCTTCGTGATAACACAGCTTACTTCCACTGCAGATCCAAAAGGAATACAAAGTCGGCGTCTTTTAATGCCACTTTTCTATCTATGTTAAATAAACTTCGGGAGTCCTGCCTTTTCGATCATTCTTTTAGCTAGGTTCCCTACAATCTCTAACTTTTCCTTCCCTGCTTCTATATCAACCAATCATAATTCCCGTACAGACAACCATCATATCTTATAATAAAACCTTCTACTAATCCAGGAGTATAACTTGAACCTCTGCCAATTGTTGCGATCTTAATTCCTTTACACATGACACATTCCTTCTAAATTTTTAGGACCTATTATAGAGATGATATAGTTTTGAAAGCGCTAGATTTGTTTTTCTCCCAAGCGAATTTGTTTCGTAAAAGTAACACTGCGTTTCTCTTATCAGCATGACGATTGCATTGTCCGCCTACGAAGAAAATGAGTTTACCCTATCTCATATTTATAAATTAAACGAAAAGAACAGTAAAATTCTTAGTATTACAAACAATGCGCAGTCTACATTTGCTAAAATTTCCGATAAAAATGTGTCTTATTATGTGAGCGAAGAATTTTTTAAATCTGCGAATATTACAACTCAGATTCCAGTTATTTTTATCTTAGAGGAACTTGCTAGAAGGGTGTATGAGAAGAGTAGGAAGTTGGATTGAGTTTGAATAATTATATAAATATGACACATGGTATAAAACCCCTTTTACTACGAAACAATAATTAGCAAACTTGCACCAAAGAGGAGCTTGAAAATGGATAAATTTCTACATAATTTAGACTTAGGAGCAGAAGGTCTTTGGTTTCCCCTAACAATAAGCATTATATTAGTTTTACTCGTTTTATTACTTCCTAAGAAAAATATTTCTTGGAGAGAAATATATATTACGTTTGGTATCGTAGGACTTGCTACTTGGATTAGCGATGCCATAATTGCCAGAGCATTGGATCTTATCGATTTAGGTGATCCTAATAAAGGTGGAATTGGAGATATACTCTCGTATACATTTATACCAACTTCTCTTGCCATATTGTTTTTAAATTACTATACAAAAGAAAACAAATGGAAGTTATCTATCCTTTTTACGGTTATTTCATTTTTGATTGAAGTTGGAATGGTCTACTTTGGATACATGAAGTACATTGGATGGAGTATGGTTATTTCTCTCGTAGTTTTTATTACTGCCTTTGCTTTCTTTTTACCACTTCACTTAAGAATAATAAAAAAATAAGAATGACCAATGTTGGTGTTGAAAGTTTAATGCCTACATAAAATATTGGAAATTGTTATTGCATAATTAAGCTCAATCAAAAACACATATTTACAAATGAAAGAAAATTCCAACTCTTAAAAAATTGATTCCCTTACATTAGGAACCGACTTCTTATTGGGTTGTTTTATTAGTCGAGTATAAGGCTACTAAAATACTGTCTCTAATTAAAAACCGTAAGACAAAACTATTTAATATGAAAAAAGGATGGCTTTTAACCACCCTTTTCTTCTTATATTCTATTAAAAATAGTTGGACTTCTATAATCAGGAATATTCCCTTATAAACAACAATTGATCACAATGTACAATAGTACTAAAATTTTGTTTCTTGATTTAAATGCCAAGTTTTCCTACACCTTTTCAAACTCATCTGGATCGGCAAACATACGTTTATCCTGATTCAAGTCGTTGATTTTTTCCATGTCTTCT
>DATMFU010000358.1:0-7431 GCA_035556015.1 Niallia sp.
ATCTCACCAGCATATAACACATCAAACCCAGTCTCCACCTTGTAACCATGTTGTTCTAGGTTAACGACAACTCCCTTTGGATAATTCGCCCAGTCATGTGCCTTTTCATTACGAAGATTATCTAGTGAAACTTCTATAACACCTAATTGTTCAAAATTAGTAGAATAAAAGCGAATTAAACGATCCTCTCTTTTTTTCACAATTGCAGTTGTACCAATAGTTAGAGCACACGGAAATACATGACCTCCATTATAGTCTGTATGTTCACCGATTAAATTTACTCGACCTGGAGCAAAAAAAGTTCTGCTATTTTCTTCATTTGTTTGAAAGACTTCAATAAATTTATTTAATAATTCATTTGGCATGTTAACATCTCCCTTAACCAATTTAATGAATAGTATTTATATAAACCGCTTACAATTTTTATTTTATGCTTCATTCCTTCCCTTCTCAATGGTAAAATAATTTAGATAAAAGGGTAAAAATTTGCTTATCCAATAAATCAACACTTGTTAAATATGTCTTTTTAATCTATTAACCTGAATAATACAAGGCAAGTATCTACCTAAGAACAAATCAAGTAAAAGAAAGGGCCGTTTCTCATGCCTCCAAAAGATAACCATGTCTTTGCCTATAGATTTACGGAAAAAACAACAAAAGATATCGCCCAAATATGGTCGATTGGATGGGAAAATCAAACATCCCACCTATATAATTGGAAGGGAACCAAACGGAAAGAAGAGAGTATGTATGTTTTCCAATACACGATTTCAGGTATGGGGGCAATTGAAATAGGAGAACAAGAATATAAGCTTACAACTGGAAAAGCCTTTTTAATTAATATTTCCGAAGAATACCGCTATTACTTACCACAGAATAGCGACCAGTGGGAGTTTCTTTTCATTACCCTTTATGGAGAACAAGTGAAAAACACTTGGGATTATATCATTAACAACAAGCACGCTATCATTCAATTACCTGCTGAATCAGGGCCAATTCAGCAACTTCATCATATTTATCAGATGGCAAAAGAAAAAAATATTAAAAATGCCTTCCACGCATCCAGTCTTGCCTATACTTTTTTAATGGAATTGTACCAGTTTATCCATAATTTAAGTGAAACAGAATTGCCGGAAAATATCTTAAATGCATGCCTCTTTGCTCAACATCACTATCAAGAAGCAATTGGTCCAGATAATATGGCTGATGCAGCAAATTTATCACGGTTTCATTTTACAAGATTATTTAAAAAAACAATTGGAATTACTCCTATTCAATATTTAACCAATATCAGACTATTAAAAGGTGCAGAACTGCTTTATGAGACGAAATACTCTGTTGAAGATATTGCTTTAGAAGTGGGATTTGCTAATGCCAATTATTTCACCAAAGTTTTTCGCAAATCAACTGGGATGACTCCAGGACAATTTAGAAAAAGGAATATAAGTCCAAGTGAGGATATATTCCTTTAATTTATCTTTTAGTCTCTCGGAACATTTCTAAACTAACAGAACCTTTTTCATAAATAAAATTCAGCTTTTTACCAGGTGTCAGCATATTTTCTAAAATATCTTTAGAAGCCTGTAAAGCCATTTCCATTCTTTCAACTTGTTCTTGTTCTTCTTCACTCAGAGGCTGAGAGCTTTGTTGAAAAGAATCTAGCTGCTTTTGATAATTTACTATTTCTTGATATAAACGATCGTATAGTTTCTCAATTTCGTTCATCTTATCTTCCTCCATAGATGTTTGGCATGAATTTGTTTTAATATTAGCATATTTTTGCTCCTTTTTTTGTATTTTATGAGCAAAAAATTATCCATTTAAGAGCAGATATTCTTATTATTTTTGAGCCTTTTCTTATGACAAAATAAATGTTTCGATGTAAACACTTCCAATAAAAGATGTTTTCCTTTAAAATAAAAGTATGAGGAATTTTTTTTCTAATAAAAGTATAAAGAATGAAATATTTTTTATCTATCCATTAACCATAACCCTTAATAAAGGAGACTTTTAATATGAGCAATACATCCCTCTACCTAGGCGTAGACATTGGTACCACTAGTACAAAATCCGTTCTTTTTGCAGAAGCAGGTAAAGTGTTAAGTATGCATCATGTAGAATATCCACTCCACAGCCCTGCACCATCTATAGCAGAACAAGATCCAGAAGAAATCTTCCAAGCTGTTTTAGAAACGATGAAAGTGGCTATTAAAAAAGCTAATGTTGATATAAAAAACCTAAAATTAGTTTCATTTAGTTCTGCCATGCACAGTGTTTTAGCAATGGACAAACAAGGAAAACCATTAACACAATGTATTACTTGGGCAGACAGCCGCTCTACTGCGTGGGCGAAAAAAATTAAAGAAGAATATAATGGTTTAGAAATTTATCGTCGTACAGGTACACCCATTCACCCCATGTCTCCTTTAGCAAAATTAGCATGGTTGCGTGATGAGCATCGAGAAATTTTTGATAATGCAGATAAATTTATCGGGATAAAAGAATATGTTTTTTATAGACTTTTTGGTGAATATGTTATCGATTATTCCATTGCCTCAGCAACAGGTATGTTCCATTTAGAAAATTTAGCATGGGACAAAGAAGCATTATCTATTGCAGGTGTCACAGCGGACAAATTACCTAAACCTGTTCCTACAACTCATTATTTAACAGGTCTTAAAGAAGACTATCAAACAGAACTTGGTATTAGCGCAGACACTCCATTTGTAGTTGGAGCAAGTGATGGTGTCCTTTCCAATCTTGGAGTAAACGCAATTGACCCAGGTGTAGTTGCCGTTACGATTGGAACAAGTGGCGCAATACGTACGGTCACAGATAAACCGGTAACAGACCCAAAAGGGAGAATTTTTTGCTATTGCTTAACCGAGGACCATTGGGTAGTAGGTGGCCCTGTTAATAATGGAGGAATGACCTTCCGTTGGGTTAGAGATGAGCTTGCTTCTTCAGAAGTCGAAACAGCTAAGCGACTTGGTATTGATCCATATGAAGTATTAACAAAAATTGCACAAAGAGTGACTCCAGGAGCAGATGGATTACTATTCCATCCCTATCTTGCCGGTGAAAGAGCTCCATTATGGAATGCTAATGCAAGAGGTTCCTTCTTTGGTCTTGGATTGCATCACAAAAAGGAACACATGGTTAGAGCAGTGTTAGAAGGAGTTATTTTCAACCTTTATACAGTTATGCTAGCTCTTCAAGAAGTCATTGGTGCACCAAAGCAAATTAAGGCTACTGGCGGGTTTGCTCGTTCTGAACTATGGAGACAAATGATGGCAGATATTTTCAACCAAGAAGTAGTTGTACCAGAGACTTTCGAGAGTTCATGTCTTGGTGCTATTGTGTTAGGTATGTATGCTTTAGGTGAAATTGAAGATTTCTCTATTATGAAAGAATTAGTCGGTAGTACTCATTCTCATCAGCCTTTATCAGAAAATGTGGATATTTATCAAGATTTAACTCCTATCTATATTCGCATTTCAAGAGTATTAGAACAGGAATATGACGCTATCGCAGATTATCAAAATAAATGGGTTAAGTAAGAAAGAAAAGAGGCTTTGAGTGTTTACTAAACATTTGAAGCCTCTTTTCTTTAGGAAAATTCCTTTTTCCTTACTTAAAGTCGTTCTCCCTATCTGAATTACTTCGTTTCCACACTATGTCCACCAAACTCATTTCTTAAGGAAGCAACTACTTTTCCAGAAAATGTATCTTCTTCTAAGGAGCGATAGCGCATCATAAGAGAAAGTGCGGTTACAGGCATGGCTGTTTGCAAATCAAGAGCTGTTTCTAATGTCCACTTTCCTTCCCCTGATGAGTGCATGATTCCTTTAATTCCTTCAAGGTTTGGATCCTTGGAGAAAGCATTTTGTGTTAACTCCATTAACCAAGAACGAATCACAGAACCATTATTCCATACCTTAGCGACACTTTCATTATCAAAAGAATACTCACTTTTCTCAAGCAGCTCAAATCCTTCCGCAATAGACTGCATCATTCCATATTCAATTCCGTTGTGTACCATTTTCAAGAAATGCCCACTTCCAGATTCACCTGCATACGTATAGCCATCTTGGACGCATAAATCACGGAATAATGCTTCTACAGTATCAAATGCCTCTTTCTCTCCCCCAATCATCATACATGCCCCATTCCTGGCACCACTTACTCCTCCACTTGTCCCAACATCTAAATAATGAACCCCTAGTTCTTCTAAATCTTTTGCTCTTCTTTTCGAATCTTTATAATGAGAGTTTCCTCCATCTATGACAATATCTCCAACTGTTATATATCTCTTTAATTCTCTTAACACGTTTTCTGTAACGTCACCGGCAGGAACCATTAACCAAATAACACGAGGAGTTGGTAAATCCTGAACTAAATCTTCTAATGTATATAAACCGGTTACATTTTTTGAAGAAATTTCCTCTATAGCGCTTACATTTATATCAAAAGCTGATACACTATAATTATGATCGACCATATTCAACGCTAAGTTATATCCCATTTTCCCTAAACCAACAAGACCAATTTTCATAACAAAACTCTCCCTTCGAAAAATTTTTTCTTTATCAATTACATTATACGAAATTTTTTTTGAAAATGATAGCGATTTGTATTTTTTTTCGGTAAATAATGTTTTTTTGAGAAATTTTTTTTCACCTTAAATTGTGTTATACTACAACTATATTAATTGGAAAGGACAGAAGTCGATGGCGCAAAATTGTCTTGCAAAGATTCGTTCCTATTATGCTAGACTGAGTGAAAAAGAAAAAAAAATCGCCGATTACATCCTAGAAAATCCGGAAAAAATCATTCATTCTACCATTAATGAATTAGCAGAAGATTTAGGAGTTGCTGATGCTACTGTTTTTCGCTTTTGTAAAAGAATCGGTTTTAAAGGCTATCAGGCTATGAAAATAGCATTAGCCTCGGAAGTCATAGAACCTATTCAGCAAATTCATGAAGAAATTACTGCAGAAGATAGTGTGAAAACAGTAACGGATAAAGTATTCAAATCAAATATCCGTACATTAGAAAATACGTTAGAAATATTAAATGGTCCATCCATTCAAAAAGCAGTAGATTTACTATTACAAGCAAACAGAGTGGAATTTTATGGTACAGGGGGATCTGCAGTCATAGCAATGGACGCATTCCATAAATTCGTACGAACTGGAATAAAAGCGTTTTCATTTGTTGACTCCCATTTCCAGCTCATGTCCTCATCTCAGCTTTCAGAGAAGGATATTGCTGTCATTATTTCTCACTCTGGGACGAACAAAGATACCATAAATATTATGAAAACAGCTAAAAATAATGGTGCCAAAACAATTGGAATTACCGGCTACCCGAAATCACCTATTGGCCAAAATACAGATGTAGCCTTGTTTACAAGCTCAGAAGAGACAGAATATCGTTCAGAAGCTTTATCCTCAAGGATTGCTCAATTAAGTCTCATTGACGCTTTATATGTGAATATGATGATTTTAAATAAGGAAGTAGCCAATAAATCACTAGAAAAAATACGAAATGCTATATCAGATACAAGAATGTAATAAAAAAAAGGTGACTATTAACAAGGTTTTTACCTTGCTAATGTCACCCTTTTTATTATTTATTATACAAATAGGTCAAGTATTAAAGCACCAGCAAATGCAACAAAAGATAAGATTGTTTCTAGAACTGTCCACGTTTTAAACGTTTCTTTCACGGTAAGTCCTAAATATTCTTTTACCATCCAGAATCCTGCATCATTTACATGTGAAAACATTAAAGAACCTGCACCTGTTGCAATTACTAATAATTCCACATTAACTCCAGACATTCCAGCAATAATTGGGGAAACAATTCCAGCAGCTGTTGTTAAAGCTACAGTAGCTGATCCTGTTGCAATACGGATTAGCCCTGCAATTAGGAAAGCTAAGATTAAAGGAGAAACAGATAAGTTCTCAGACATCGTTCCAATTGTTGCTCCTACTCCACTATCAATTAAGATTTGTTTAAATGCTCCACCTGCACCAATTATTAATAGAATAGAACCTACAGGTAAAAAGCAGTCTTCTGTAAACTTTTTGATACTTTCTTTGTTCATTCCTTGACGCATACCTAGGAAATAGTAAGCAAAGAACACAGCAATTAATAGAGCTAATAAGGGACTTCCTAAAAACCCTAATACATTTCTTACACCTTCTGGAAATGCTGTTAAATAAGGTGCAGCCGTTCCAATGATCATTAAAATAACTGGTAGTAATATAGATAAGAAGGAAAATCCTGTACTAGGTAAATTTTGTTCCGCTACTGGATCCGCCGTAATTAAACTAGACTCTCCTTTCGGAACTACTCGCTTGTTCACCCATTTAGCAAATAAAGGTCCACCAATAATACCAGTAGGTAAGGCAATAATTAAGGAATATAATAAGACTTTTCCTAAATTAGCATCAAAAATTCCGATTGCTGCAATGGCACCAGGATGTGGAGGAACAAGTCCGTGTACAATGGATAATCCAGCAATACCTGGTAAGGCAATTAATAAAATGTTTTTCTTTGTAGCCTTTTGAATAGAAATAACTAAAGGTAATAATATTAAAATACCAACCTCAAAGAATACGGGAATCCCAATAATAAATCCGGAGAAAAACATCGCCCATGGCAATTTCTTCTCACCAAATACTTTTACAAAGAAATTTGCAATACGTAATCCTGCCCCTGACTCAGAAAGCATTTTACCTAAAATCGTTCCTAATGCTAAAATTCCGACTAAGTGTCCTAGTACCCCGCCAACACCCGTCTCATAAGCGCTTACAATTTTATCGAAAGATAATCCTGAAAAAATAGCAAGAAATAAACTAGCAACTGTCAAACTAATAAATGCATGCCACTTAAATAAAGAAACTCCTAAAATAACAACAATGATGGAAACTAAAGCAATAATTAATAAATAGGCATCCATTTGATAACCACCTTTTCTCTATAATTAAACTTGTAAGTGTTTTCATTTCATATTCCCATTATACGGAAAAATATTTCTTTTTTCAACTATGATAAAAGAAAATTTTTTATTTTTATTATAACGTAGTGAATTTTTTTTAGAATATTCCCTTTTCAGCAAACAACTAAGCCTAGAAAAAGATAAATACCTAATTGTTGCAAAATCCATGCCTAACAAAAAAACAAACTATCCGTTAAAAATCTCAATCGATTCTCCGAATAGTTCGTTTTTTTTATTTGTATTTTCATTCTTTAATTTAAAAGGTATTTCTAGTTATTCCAACCAGTTGTCACTAGATTTACTCTATATTCAATTATTAATATGAATTTCAGAAGAGATAGCAGAAATCGTCTCTTCATAGATTTTTTTCCTATCTGGATCTTCTAGGAAATGCATACTGATTAAATCAATGAGAAAAAGAG
>DATMFU010000359.1:0-2478 GCA_035556015.1 Niallia sp.
ATCATTTATGCAAGTAGGAGTTACAAGCAATTCTGGTTTTTTCATTTTTATCCCCTCTTTTTACTAATAGCAATACCATCCCCAACAGGAAGAATTGCCGTATCATATTCTTCATTCTCCATAAGCCACTGATTATAATTATTAATTTTCCGAACTAGTTGTCGAACATTTCTACTATCTACTTTCTCTGCTGCAACAAGGCCGTGAAATAAAATATTATCTGAATAGATAACTCCATCATCTGCTAGAAATTTTGAATATAAATGAAAGAACTTTTGATATTGACCTTTAGCAGCATCTATAAAAATGGCATCAAATGGTCCGTGGGCTCTTACTTCTTCTTCTAATTCAAGAGCATCTCCCAATAGTAAAACAATTTGAGATTCTCTTTGAAATTTTTTTACATTTTCAACAGCTGTTAGGTATCGGGCTTCATCTCTTTCTATGGAAACAACCTGAGAAGAATCTATTGCATCTACCATTCTTAGAGCAGAATACCCAATAGCTGTACCAATCTCCAATATTTTTTTTGGTTTTTGAATTCGAAGCAACTGTAACAAAGTCTCTATTCCAATTAGCTCCATAATTGGCACATTATTTTGTTTAGCGTATTCCTCCATCTCCATGAATTGCCTTTTTCTATCCGGAATAAGATTTTCTATATATTCCAATACTTGTTCATTCTGCAAGATTGAGTCCCTCCAAGCTTAACCAATAGCCTCGACCCTTTTAGCCTTCTACCTAAAAATAGTTAGCTTCTAATTATTAGAACCTAACACTTAAGTAAAATGAGTACAAAAATTGGCTACTCAAATATATATACATAAAAACACTTGTACTATTTTATCATAAAACAAAAAGGAAAGCTAATAAATTGGCTTTCCTTTTTGAACAGTAAAGAAATAATTCAATTATAAATCACCATTAAGTTATTCATTCTTCGTTATATACTTTTCTTTTAATTTATTATGCTCATCTAAGTTTTTAGAAAAATAAACTTTACCATCTGCTGCAGCAAGAAAATATAGATATTCCGTATCATCTGGATGAATAGCTGCTTCCATGGAAACCGTTCCTGCATTTGCAATTGGACCAGGTGGCAATCCAACATTTTGATACGTATTATATGGTGAATCTACTTCTAAATCCTCATATAAAACTCTTTCTTTATGCTTCTCCAAAGCATATAGTACAGTTGGATCAGTTTGAAGAGGCATGCCAGTTTCTATTCGATTGAAAAACACACTAGCTATTTTTTTACGATCTACATTCTTTGTTGCTTCTTCTTCAATCAAAGATGCCATAGTTAAAAATTGATGAACCGTCATATTATCTCTATCTATCTCTGTTTTATATGCATTTACAATACTTTCTGTTTTGTCTAGCATTACCGAAATAATCTCTTCTAGTGATGGACTTTCTTCATAATAGGAATAGGTAGCTGGAAATAAATATCCTTCTAATGGATATTTAATATTTTTCGCCCAAACTTCAGTTGTTAAAATATCACTATACTGTTCCATTAGTTTTTGAATAAACGTTTCATCATTTAATTGTTTCCAGATTTCGGCTTTATTTTGTTTTGTTTCTTTTGCTATAATTTCAGCAATTTCTTTTAATTGTTTTCCCTCTGGAATGGTTAAAGTAAATACAGGCTCCTGCATTATTTTTCCTGTTTTTAAACTATCAATGATTTCTGTAATAGTCATGGAAGGACTCATATGATATTCTCCTGCCATGAAATTTGTTTCATTCTTAAATTTCACATAATATTTAAATACCTTTGCACTTTTCACCAAACCTTTATCCTCTAAGGTTTGTGCAATTGTCGTTACGCCAGAGCCAATTGGTATATCTACTACAATTTCTTTATCACTTTTCGGATTTACAGGTTTTAACGAAGACTTTATGTATAAATAACCAGTGGTCCCTAAGATAGCAACAAACAGAAAAATAGCAAGTGCAACAATTGCCACAATTCTTCTAACTAATCTTGCTTCTCCCTGGCGTTCTTTTAAATTTTTTAAAAATATCTCTTTGTTGTTTCTTGGAGTATTTTCTTGTTTTTTATCTTTTGACAACATTTTCCCTCCTTTGGCACCAATTGAACATTTTTACATTTCTCGACTTATTATACTATATTCTGTGACAGAATTTGTAGCTTTTATCGAAACTTGTAATAAACCTGTATTAAAGACAACTTTCTACATTGTTATAGCTCTCTTCGATTATTACATAACATCCTAATTATAAATCGAGTAGGAGGGAGTGATTAACTCCCGACCTCTCACACCACCGTACGTACGGTTCCGTATACGGCGGTTCAATTAAGATGAATAACGCAAAGTTTGGTAACGAACTTGCAGACTTTTCAACCCTTGGCTTTCCCAATAGGAATTGCCGAGGGTTTTGTGTAATATGGGGCTATTTGAAATGCGCCAGTATCCTTTTCGGGTATTTCCCCATTCATAAGCTTTT
>DATMFU010000360.1:0-5914 GCA_035556015.1 Niallia sp.
CCTAGTGCCCCAATAAATGCAGCAAACACAGAAACACTTACCGCTGTCGTAAGCTTGCCTTTTATAACAAATAATACAAATGCTGAACCTCCGAGCAAGAAAATAATTCTTACTATTTGTTCCATAACCGTAGAAACTGCTGAAGGTGTCATGGCATTATGCCCTTGGAAGAATCCTCTAATCAAACTCATAAATGGAACAACAATTAAAGCAAAACTGACTGCTCGTATAACCGTTGTAACTTGAGACACTGTTGATGTTAAATCATCGTCAGATATGATTACATTAGCAAGAATTGGAGCAATTAAGTATAAAGCTATAAAAGACAGCACCCCAGTACTTAACATGATGAGAAGTCCGGATTTAAATAACCTTCTCCCTACTTTATATTCTCCCATTGCATTATATTTGGAGATAAACTTACTGACCGCAAGTGGAATTCCGGCTGTTGCAATGCTTATAACAATAGTATAAGCTACATAGGAATATTGATAGAGTACCGTACCTTGCTTTCCAACTATCATATTAAATGGTATAACATAAAATAGACCTAACGCTTTGGATATAATCGTTCCAAGTGTTAGAATAAATGTGCCTTTCAGCAATTTTTGCGACATATAATCCCTTCCTTAATTGGCGCTCTCATTAAAGCATAACATAACAAATTATTTTACCATGAAAGATACAAAGATAATATAATATACGAATACAATTTTTGTACATTTTTTAACACATAATAGTAGTTTACCCTTTCTTAATAAGAAACGCTACTTTGGTTTACTGGAAAAAAAGCATATATTTCAACTTAAAAGTTATACATTTAGTCATAGAAAGTAGGATGAAAATGCAATACGATGTAATAGTTATTGGTGGTGGGCCATCAGGCTTAATGGCAGCTATTGGTGCGGCAGAAAATAAGGCTAGTGTTTTATTAATTGATAAAGGAAATAAGTTAGGACGTAAGTTAGCTATTTCTGGAGGAGGGAGATGTAATGTTACAAATAGGCTCCCTGTTGATGAAATTATTAAGCATATACCTGGAAATGGCCGATTTCTCTATAGTGCCTTTTCAGAATTTAGTAATGAAGATATTATTTCCTTCTTTGAAAATTTAGGAATAAGTTTAAAGGAAGAAGATCATGGGAGAATGTTTCCTGTCTCCAATAAAGCACAACATGTAGTAGATGCGTTATTAAATGAATTAGATCGGTTAGATGTAAAGATTCAAACAGATTCTCCAGTAAAGACCGTTGATTATGAAGAAGATGGAAAAAAAACAGTGATTCTTCAAAATGGAAAAAAAGAGATATGTAAATCTCTTATTATTGCTGTAGGTGGAAAATCTGTTCCACAAACTGGCTCTACTGGAGATGGATATGCATGGGCTGAAAAAGCAGGACACACCATTACAGATTTATTCCCTACAGAAGTACCAATCACTTCTCATGAACGTTTTATCAAAGAAAAAACGTTACAAGGAGTTTCATTACGAGATATTTCTTTAAGTGTTTTAAATCCTAAAGGCAAAGCAATTATCACCCATAAGATGGACATGATATTTACTCATTTCGGCATTAGTGGTCCTGCTGTTTTACGTTGCAGCCAATTTGTTGTAAAGGCACTGAAAAAGTGGAACTTGAAAGAAATAGATGTATCTATTGACTCCTTCTCCAATATAAAAGAAGAAGTGCTCTTCCAGGACATTAATCAAAAACTTAAAGAAGAGCCCAAAAAGGCTATAAAAAATACATTAAAAGGACTATTAGTAGAAAGATATCTATTATTTTTACTAGAGAACGCACAAATAGATCCACAAGCACAAGGTGCCACAATTTCTCAAGAAAAAATAAGAGAATTCACTAAACTTTGTAAATCCTTTACCTTTAAAGTCGATGGTACTTTATCTTTAGAAAAGGCATTTGTTACTGGTGGCGGTGTATCTATTAAAGAAATAACGCCTAAAACAATGGAATCAAAAATGATGAATGGCTTGTTTTTTTGTGGTGAAATATTAGATATTCATGGTTATACAGGAGGATACAATATTACTTCTGCTTTTGTGACTGGAAGACTTGCAGGTGTTAATGCAAGCATTTCTGCTCAAAACTAAAAATAAAATGCCCCCATCAAGTAAAACAGATTTTTTCTGTCTACCTGATGGGGGCATTATTCCTAATAAGACGAGTTACCTTCTATAAATAATCATAGAGGAAAAACAATAAATCTGTTCTTCTTCATCTTCTTGCATCGCAGCAACATTATATTTAATATCAATTAATTTTTTTTCATCTATTTTGGACAGAAACTTATTCATTTGCAATTCAAGATCTTTTTCATGTTCTTGATCAAATAATTTTACTTGTATCATATCTATCCTCTCCCTTAATAAGCTATTACTAACAGGATAGACAATTTTACCGTTATTCAATCAATTGATCTTTTTGAATAATTTATTTCGTTTCGCCCATCCAATGAAGCATGCCGCCTTCCATATTAACTACGTTAATTCCTTGATCTTGTAAGAAATAACAAACATTCTCACTTCTTCTACCAGAACGACAAATAATGATATATTCTTTGTCTTTAGAAAAATAATCTACATTCTCTGGTATACTTCCCATTGGAATGTGCTTAGCACCTGGAATCATTCCTTCTGCAACTTCTTCATCTTCTCGCACATCAACTAATTCCAATTTCTCATTATTTTTCAACTTTTTTTCTAGTTCTTCTGTAGATATTGATTTTAGTTCATTCATATATATACCTCCAAAAATCTTATTATGTAGTTGTATCTCATTGTAATATAAAGCAAAATCTACCTGGATGCAATCGCTCTGCTTTACTACAGAATAAATAGGCTTGCACTTGATTTATCCGAATTAATGTTCAACTAATACTTAATAACATCTCTTTTTTTTAAAAGCTTTCCCTTTAAAAAAAGCCTGGAGATACCTCCAGGCTTGCAAGTTTGCTTTATTATTAATTAGCAACAATATTAACTAATTTACCAGGAACAGCAATAACCTTTCTAACTGTTTTCCCGTCTATTTGTTCTTTTATTTGGCTTGCTTCCATTGCAATTTGTTCTAATGCATCTTTATTAGCATCAGCTGGAACCATTAATTTAGCTTTTACTTTCCCATTAATTTGTACAACGATTTCTACTTCGTCATCTACTAGTTTTGCCTCATCATATGCAGGCCATGCTTGATAAGAAATTGTTTCATTAGAGTTTGTAACAATTTGCCATAACTCTTCTGTTACATGTGGACAAATTGGAGATAGCATTTTAATAAACCCTTCCACATATTTCTTAGGTAGAACTTCTGCTTTGTAACATTCATTTATAAATACCATCATTTGTGAAATAGCTGTATTGAAACGCAATCCTTCAAAATCCTCTGTTACTTTTTTCACTGTTTGATGATAAATCTTATCTAGTTCTTTCGATTCCTCTACATCTTGTACTTTAAGATTTAATACTCCATTTTCATCTACTAACAATCTCCAAATTCGATCAAGGAATCTTCTAGCTCCATCTAGACCATTTGTAGACCAAGCAATCGCTGCATCTAATGGTCCCATAAACATTTCGTATAAACGAAGTGTATCAGCACCATGACTTTCTACAATTTCATCTGGATTAACAACATTTCCTTTTGATTTACTCATTTTTTCGTTGTTTTCACCTAGAATCATACCTTGGTTAAATAACTTTTGGAATGGCTCTTTCGTTGGCACAACACCTAAATCATACAATACTTTGTGCCAGAAACGAGCATAAAGTAGATGCAACACAGCATGTTCTACTCCACCAATATACATATCAACAGGTAACCATTCTTTTATTTTTTCTGGATCTGCAATTTTATCGCTATTTTTTGGATCAATATAGCGTAAATAATACCAGCTACTACCTGCCCATTGTGGCATTGTATTAGTTTCTCTTCTTCCTTTTTTTCCAGTTTTCGGATCTACTACATTTACCCAATCTGTAATATTAGCTAGTGGTGATTCACCTGTACCAGAAGGTTTGATTTCTGAAGTTTCTGGAAGTGTTAATGGTAACTCACTTTCAGGAACCCCTGTCATTGTTCCATCTTCCCAATGAATAATTGGGATTGGTTCTCCCCAATATCTTTGACGACTAAATAACCAATCTCTTAAGCGATAAGTTACTTTCTTCGTACCAATTTTCTTCTCTTCCAACCAAGCAATCATTTTTGTAATAGCTTCTTCTTTATTTAATCCATTTAAGAAGTCTGAATTTACATGTAGTCCGTCACCAGTATATGCCTCTTCTTCTACATTTCCTCCAGCAACAACTTCTTTGATTGGTAATCCAAAAGTTTTAGCAAATTCATAGTCTCTTTCATCATGGGCAGGCACTGCCATGATACTACCAGTTCCGTAACTAACAAGTACATAGTCAGCAATCCAGATCGGCATCTTTTCACCGTTAGCAGGATTAATAGCATATGCTCCAGTAAATACACCAGTTTTTTCTTTAGCTAAATCCGTTCTTTCTAGATCACTCTTACTTTTTATCTTTTCTAAATAAGCTTCCACTGCTTCTTTTTGCTCTGCAGTAGTAATTTTATTCACTAGCGCATGCTCTGGAGCAAGAACAGCATATGTTGCTCCGAAAAGTGTATCGGGTCTAGTAGTAAAGACAGTAAAAGCATCTTCATGGTTCTCTATTTGGAACGTTACTTCTGCTCCTTCTGAACGACCAATCCAATTACGTTGCATTTCTTTAATACTTTCTGGCCAATCTACTTCATCTAAATCTTTTAAAAGACGATCAGCATAAGCTGTTATTTTCAATACCCATTGGCGCATTGGACGTCTCTCAACTGGATGTCCTCCACGTTCACTTTTTCCATCAATAACTTCTTCATTTGCCAATACAGTTCCTAATGCTGGGCACCAGTTAACCGCTACTTCGTCTACATATGCTAAGCCCATTTCATACAATTTCAAGAAAATCCACTGAGTCCATTTATAGTATTCTGGATCGGTTGTATTTATTTCACGATCCCAATCATATGAAAATCCTAACGATTTAATTTGACGACGGAAAGTATCTATATTTTTTTGCGTAAATGCTGCTGGATGATTTCCAGTATCTAATGCATATTGTTCAGCTGGCAATCCGAATGCGTCCCATCCCATTGGATGTAGGACATTAAAATCTTGCATTCTTTTCATTCTGGATAGGATATCTGTAGCTGTATACCCTTCTGGATGCCCAACATGAAGTCCAGCTCCAGATGGATAAGGGAACATATCAAGAGCGTAAAACTTTTTCTTTCCTTTCTCTTCACTCGTTTTAAAGGTTTTATTTTCTTCCCAATATTGCTGCCATTTCGTTTCTATTTCTTGATGATTAAAACTCATCTTTCTAATCCTCCTATAATAACATTCCTAATATTCTTTATTGCATAAAAAAGCCTCTCATCCCTATAAAAGGGACGAGAGGCATTATGTATAAACTCCCGCGGTACCACCCACAATTAGTGAATATTTCACTCGCTTCATTCTCTTTTAACGCAAGAATTACGGCAAGCATTACTAATTGTTCACACTTGCAACTCAAAGGCGAGTTCAAGATGTTTTTGACTGACTTGCACCAACCGTCAGTTCTCTTTATTTCAAAAGGTCATCTTTACTATTCCTTATCGCTGTTATTAACAGTATATGTTGTTTATTGTATTGTATTTTTTGTCATGTTGCAAGTAGTTTTAGGGCTACTAGAACTCATTCTCTTCCAACAGTTAAACTTATTTTCAGGATATGTTATACCCAATTATTGGTTCTAGTTTAATTTTGTAAAAATTTCGTCCATTCAGTAACAAAACGTAGTAATTTTATATCTTGGTTCTTTCCTGCAATAAAAGATAGTCCAATTGGT
>DATMFU010000361.1:0-5501 GCA_035556015.1 Niallia sp.
ATGAAGAATTTTTAGCATATAAAGCATTTACAACTCCTTCAGAATATTTATATCTATCTTATCCTTTAGCAAATGATGAAGGGAAATCTATACTGCCTTCGACTTATATTAAAAGAATGCGAGATTTATATCCTGAAGCGAAGACACTCTACTTAATGTCAGATCCAAAGGATTTACCTGAGGAGAATCAAGTAGATTATGCTGTTCATTATAAGACAACTCTTTCCTATCTAACAGGTCAAATGCAGTTGAAAAAAAGAAATTATCCTATCAATGACTTCTGGTGGGATGTTTACAATGAATACATGGATAATGAAAATTGGAAAGAGCCAGCTAAGAAGGTATTCTCTAGTTTAATTTATCAAAATAAAGCAAAGGATCTATCGGAACAAACTAGTACAGAGCTATATGGGGAAAATATCTCTGCAAGTGTATCAAGGATGGAATTATTTCATTCATGCCCATTCTCACATTTTGCTAGCCATGGTTTGAAGCTAAGAGAAAGACAAGTATACCGATTAGAAGCTCCAGCTATAGGAGATTTATTCCATGCTGCTTTAAAATATATTGCTGAAACAGTCATACATCAAGATTTATTATGGTCAGACCTTACAAGAAATCAATGTGAGCTATTAGCTAGAGAAGCAGTAGATATGTTAGCACCAAAATTACAAAATGAGATTTTGCTATCGACAAATAGACATCATTATATTAAGCGAAAACTAGAGCAAATTATTAGCAGAGCTTCCATCATATTGAGTGAACATGCCAAACATAGTGGTTTTTCTCCTATCGACCTAGAGCTAGAGTTTGGGCCGAAGGGAAAACTACCTTCTATTACATTCCCATTGAAAAATGGATCAAAGATGAATTTAATAGGGAGAATTGATCGTGTAGATAAGGCAGTCATTGGAGAAGAAGTATTCTTACGTGTTATTGATTATAAATCCAGTGCACATGACTTGAATTTGAATGAAGTGTATTATGGTCTATCCTTGCAAATGTTGACCTATCTAGATTTAATTATGGAAAACAGTACTATTCTAGTGGATAAGAAGGCAAGTCCAGCAGGAGTTTTATATTTCCATGTTCATAACCCAATGATTACAAGCAAGAAGATATTAACATTAGACGAGATAGAAGAGGAATTGCTGAAGAAATTTAAAATGAATGGGTTAATGTTAGGCGAAGAAAGAATTGTTCATTTAATGGATGAAACGTTAGAAAAAGGGAATTCGCCAATTGTGCCTGCTGGTTTAAAGACAGATGGAACGCTAACAAAGGCATCTAAGGTAGCAACAAAAGAAGATTTCATCTATATGCAAAGATTTGTTCGGCATAAGTATAAGGAAAGTGGAGATCAGATAATTAGTGGTTCTGTAGGAATTGAACCATATCAATTAAAAGATAAGATGCCTTGTACTTTTTGTTCATTTAAATCAGTATGTCAATTCGATGAATCATTAGAATCCAATCAATTTAGACAATTAGCAACCTATTCAAAAGAAGAGGCATTAGAGCTAATAAGAAAGGAGGCTAATAAAGATGAATGAAAAGAATATACCGGAGAAACCGATAGATGTTACTTGGACGGATGACCAATGGAAGGCAATTATGTCTAGTGGACAAGATATATTGGTTGCGGCGGCTGCAGGTTCAGGAAAGACGGCTGTCCTAGTTGAAAGAATGATTAAGAAGATTGTTTCGGAAAATCCTATAAATGTGGATGAATTATTGGTTGTTACTTTTACGAATGCATCGGCTGCAGAGATGAAACATCGTATTGGGGAAGTGTTAGAAAAAGAAATAAATGAAAATCCAAACTCACAGCACCTAAAAAGACAGCTTGCTTTATTAAATAAAGCTCATATTTCAACCATTCACTCTTTTTGTTTAGAGGTCATTAGAAAATATTATTATATGATTGATTTAGACCCAGGCTTTAGAATTGCCGATGAGACAGAAGCTCAACTACTAAGAGATGAATGTTTAGAAGAACTATTTGAAAGTGAGTACGGAAAAGAAAATAATGTTGCTTTTTTTGACTTAGTAGATGCTTTTACAAATGATCGTAGTGATGATGCATTACAGCGGATGATCCTGGATATGTATGATTTTTCTCGGGCAAATCCATCTCCTAGCGATTATTTAGAGTCATTGGTTAATATGTATGAAATACGAGAAGACATGGAAATAGCCGAATTGCCATTTATGAAGCACTTAATAAATGATGTAGATTTGCATTTAAAAGGCGTTAAGAGACTCCTTGAATATGGTTTAGAGTTAACGAAGCTACCTGGAGGTCCTGCTCCAAGAGCGAGTAACTTTATAGAAGACTTGGAGTTAGTATCTATTCTGCAAAGGGCAATGTCAGATTCATGGGAAACTTTATATGAAGCGATGCAATCTCTCAAGTTTTCTCGTGCAAAAGCATGTAAAGGCGACGAATATGATATGGCCCTTGTCGAAGAAGGGCAACGAATTCGAGATCGAGCGAAAAAGATTCTAAATGATTTGCAAGGAGAGCTATTTACAAGAAAGCCCCAAAGTTTTCTTAAAGACATAGAGGCTATGAAACCTCATGTTGAAACATTAGTTCATTTAGTTGCAGCATTTGGCGAAAAATTTCAAGCAATTAAGGTAGAAAAAGGGTTAGTAGACTTTGCTGACTTAGAGCACTATTGTTTAGCTATTTTAAGGGATCAGGAAAATAAAATAGAACTAACTCCATCTGTTGCGGCTTTAGAATACCGTAATCTGTTTAAAGAAGTACTAATTGATGAATATCAAGATACAAATATGGTACAAGAATCCATCCTTCAATTAGTAACAAAAGATATTGAATCTGAAGGGAATTTATTTATGGTAGGCGACGTTAAACAATCGATCTATCGTTTTCGATTGGCTGAACCAAATTTATTTTTATCTAAATATCTTCGTTTTCAAGAGAGAGAAGATACTGGATATAAAATTGATTTAGCTAAAAATTTCCGTAGTAGAAGAGAAGTACTAGAAGGTACAAACTTTCTTTTTAAACAAATTATGGGTACTACTGTTGGAGAAATAGAATACGATGAAAGTGCTGAGTTAAAGCTTGGAGCAAGTTATCCAGAGGAGAAGGACTATCCTATTGAAGTATCGATTATTAATCAAAGTACGGCTGGAACAGAAGAAGGGGAACTAGAATCAGATGGCCTAGATGCAGTGGAACTAGAGCAGGCACAGCTTGAAGCAAGAGTCATTGCAAAGAAAGTAATGGAGTTATTTGAAGCGAAGCAAGAGGTATATGATGCAAAGCAGAAAGCATATAGACCGATTCGCTATAAAGATATGGTTATCTTGCTAAGATCGATGACATGGGCTCCTCAGATTATGGAGGAATTAAAACAATATAATATACCGACCTATGCCAATTTGACAACGGGTTATTTTGAATCCACAGAAGTAGATATTATGATGTCTCTTTTAAAGATAATCGATAATCCATACCAGGATATTCCACTAGCAGCTGTTCTACGTTCTCCTATTGTTGGTTTGAATGAGGAAGAACTAAGTCAATTAAGAATAGCTAACAAGCAAGGAACTTTCTATGATGCTATTCGGTCATATTTAAATACTAATAAGAATAAAGAAGAGAAAATATATGAAATGATTCGCCCATTTTTTGATAAGTTGACTGATTGGCGTACTGAAGCGAGACGTGGATCTCTGTCTGAACTGATATGGAAATTATATAGAGAAACCTATTTTTATGATTTTGTCGGTGGACTTCCAGCAGGTAACCAACGTCAAGCGAATCTTCGTGCACTATATGATCGAGCTCGTTCTTATGAAGAGACATCTTTCCGAGGTTTGTTCCGCTTTTTACGGTTTATTGAACGAATGAGAGATCGTGGAAATGATTTAGGAGCTGCTAGAGCATTAACGGAACAAGAAGATGTTATTCGTATTATGACCATTCACAGTAGTAAAGGTCTTGAATTTCCATTTGTATTTATGGCTGGAATGGGAAGAAACTTTAATACGATGGATTTACGTAAAAATTTCTTGTTGGATAAGGATTTGGGATTTGCAACGAAATATATTGATGCGAAGAAACGTATTTCTTATCCATCTCTGCCACATATTGCATTCACAAAGAAGAAGAAAATGGAACTTCTTGCAGAAGAAATGCGTGTTTTATATGTAGCATTGACTCGTGCAAAAGAAAAGCTAATGATCATTGGTACCGTGAAAGATGGAGAGAAGGCAAAACAAAATTGGACCCAGATGGCTAATCATTCTGATTGGTTGCTGCATGAATTTGATCGAGCTTCTGCTAAATCTTATTTAGATTGGATTGGACCTGCTCTTGTCAGACATAGAGATACGCAGTGGATTCATGTAGAAAGTATTAATGGAAATGAGGAGCTTATTACCCATCCTTCTAGTTGGGATATACGTTTTATCCAAAAAGATGAACTTGTAAATCTTGAGTTGGATTCACAAGAAGAAGAAGAGGATTGGTTAAAGAAGGTAACAGAGGGAAAGAAAATGTATATTACTTCCCCATATAAAGAACAGATTATTCATACTTTGAATTGGAATTATCCTTCTAAAGAAGGAACAACTCATCGATCTAAGCAGTCCGTTTCTGAGCTCAAAAGAACAAACGAATTACGGGATACGCAAAGTGGTACAGAGATTGCAAAAGCATGGAAGAATACCGTCTGGAACCGGCCAAAGTTTATGCAGGAAAAGAAGTTAACTCCAGCAGAAATTGGTACAGCTATGCATATGGTCATGCAGCATGTAGACTTAAAGAAGGAAATTTCAGAAGGAACGATAAGTAAATTAGTAGATGACATGGTTAGGAAAGAACTTTTGACGATAGAACAAGCGGAAGTTATCGATAAAGAATCCATCGTATCCTTTTTTGCGTCTTCTCTTGGTCAAAGAATGATTCATGCTCCTAAGTTAGTCCGGGAAATTCCTTTTAATATTGCATACCCTGCAAGTAAAGTGTACCTTGATTGGCAAGGACCAGAAGAAAAAGTGTTGGTGCAAGGAATAATTGATGTGTTTTTTGAGGATGAGGAAGGAACGGTATTGTTAGATTATAAAACAGATACTATTACCGCTAAATTTAAAGGCGGCTATGCAGAAGCGAAGCCAATTTTAGAATCACGCTATAATGTACAAATTCAACTATATACCGATGCATTAGAAAGTATCTTAAAGAGAAAGATAGATGAGAAATATTTGTTTTTCTTTGATGGAGCACATGTATTAGCTTTATAAATGGAAAGGGACAGTATACTCTCATATAGAGTACTGTCCCTTTTACTAATAAAGAAGGAGAATTCTATTAATGAGTAAAACTTCTAAAGCAATAGGCACTTGTGAATTATGCCTTCGTGAAGAGATAGAAACAACTGTTCATCATTTAATACCGAGAGAAATGGGAGGGGCAATGCTAGAAACTGCAAATTTATGTTACGCTTGCCATAAACAAATCCATG
>DATMFU010000362.1:0-5483 GCA_035556015.1 Niallia sp.
GCGATGGAACATGGATTTACTCCTGTTACGATGTTAAGTAGTGAAAAAACAACTTTCCGATTTGATGATGGAACTGACCCTTATACACCACATAACTTTAATAATAAATATGCAGATGGAAATATTACGATGGCCCAAGCACTTGCTGTATCCGATAACGTTTATGCTGTTAAGACACATTTATTCCTAGGAGAAGACACACTAGTAGAAACAGGTAAAAAGTTTGGCTTAACTACTAAGCTAGAAAAAGTCCCTTCTCTTGCACTTGGTACGTCAAATGTCCGTGTTGTGGATATGGCCAATGCTTATAGTATTTTTGCAAATGGCGGTAACAAAGTTTCCCCTGTATTTATTACGAAGATTGAGACAGCTGATGGAGAGACCCTTTATCAATATAAACCAAAAAAAGAGAAAATATTAAATCCAGACTTAACCTTTGTGATGAATCATATGATGACAGGTATGTTTGATCCTAGCTTAAATGGCTATGCAACTGTAACAGGAAACTCTTTAAAAAGTGATTTAACAAGAGTTTATGCAGGTAAATCCGGTTCTACCGAATCGGATAGCTGGATGATTGGATATACACCTCAACTTGTTTCTGCTGTATGGATGGGCTACGACCAAGGTGAGACAATCACATTAAGTGCTGATAAAACCTATGCAAAAAATATATGGGCAAAATTTATGGAAGAAGCCTTAAAAGATAAACCAATTGTAGGTTTCAAACCTACAGAGGGAACAGTTGGCGTATATATTGACCCCAAAAGTGGGAAACTTGCTTCAACTGCTTGTGAAACAAAGCGGATGATGTACTTTACGAAAGATACAGTTCCAACAGAATATTGTGCTGATTTACCATCAAACGAAGATACTACCAAGAAAACAAATAAAAAGACAAATGAAAAGGTACCATGGTATAAACGGATATTCCAGTTGTAGAGTCGAACCTCACAATGCCATTAGTAGTTGGAAATATTTCCAACTACTAATGAATTATTGTTGTAAGGTAGGCTCTTTTTTTATCCCCCTATTCGCTTATTTATCCTTTATTCATCTTCTAACCATACATCTTCTATATGCTTTCTCTTTTGCCTATGATTTATTTTGCGATATTCCTTTGATTTAAAAATAATATCAAAGTCATAGTTTTCTGGATAAAGTTCAGACCCCTTAATATATAGCTTTAATCTTTTTTGATTGATTAACCTTTTCTCCTTTTGCACTTGCACGATATACATTCCTTCTCCATCTGGCCCTTGATACACGATACCCGTTTCATTTGTTTCTGTAAGAAGAACATTATCTCCTTGCTCGAAAATAGTTGGAAGAGTTTTTGTTTTACTTTTTGCCTTCATTGATTTCCCTGCATACTTATTTACTGCGATTTGTTTTTGAAAAAGTAAATCATTAAGATCCTGATCTGAATGAAAGCTCTTATGCTTTTTATATGCCTTTTCATGTGCTTTTTCGATAAGAAGTGGATGTAGTCCTAATTTGCTTGCTATTTCGAATGCCTGACTACTTCCACTGCTTCCCAATAAAAGTTTATAGGTTGGTCGTAATGTTTCCATATCAAATTCCATTGTTCCATTTAAAAAACCCTCTGTTTCATCTGCAAATTTTTTCATTTCACTATAGTGTGTGGTTGCAAACAACGTGGCTCCTTTATGATAAAGTTGTTCCAATATCACTATAGCAAGAGCCATTCCTTCTCCAGGATCTGTCCCTGATCCAAGTTCATCTAGCAATACAAGAGAACTATCATTTGTCTTTCTCAAAATATCAATAATATTCACGAGCCGAGAACTAAAAGTACTTAAATTTTGTTCTATACTTTGGCCATCTCCTATATCTACAAAAACATGTTGAAATATAGCTATCTTACTTCCTTCTTTTGCTGGAATTGGCAGCCCACTTTGTGCAAGCATGGTAAGAAGACCAATTGTTTTTAAGGTAACTGTCTTACCTCCAGTATTAGGTCCTGTAATGACGAGCGCCTTATGCTCTTTCCCAAATTCAATGGATAGTGGTACTGCTTTTTCTCCAAGTGCTGGGTGACGAGCATCTATTAATTCCATTGTAAAGTCTTCCGTAATCTCAGGAATGGTAGCATCCATTGACTTACTAAACTTCGCTTTAGCAAATAACACGTCATAATGATGCATCGTTTCTATCGCGATATTAATTGCCTGTTCATGCGCAAGTAATTTTTCCGTTAATTCATATAAAATGCGTTCTACTTCATGTTCTTCTGCAAGTACTAACATTTCCACTTCTGACTGAAAATCAGCTAATTCCTTTGGTTCTATAAAAAAGGTGGCTCCTGAAGAGGAGGTATCAAGAACATTTCCTTGAATTTTAGAGCGATACTCCCTCTTAATAGAAAGTGTTAAATGACCATTTCGTTCCGATATAATAGAATCTTGAAGATAGGGAGCAAATTTCTTTGATTTTACGAGTTGATTTGCCTTCTCCTTAACCTTCTCTTTCAAAATAGATAATTGTCTTCTTAAATAAGAAAGATCACTGGACGCATAATCATCTACTCTTCCATGCCGTATACATCTAGTTATTTCTTCTGTTAGCCCTTTTACATCCGGAATAGACTCTACATATAAAGCAACATTAGGAGCCACATATTCTTTAGTTCGCATAAACTGCTTCAGCTTCATGCAATGGTCCAAAAAGGAAATAACGTACGTAAATTGATCTGCTCTAATGTAAATTCCCTTCTTAGCCTGCTTCAAATAAAGCAACATTTCATCTACCGTATGAATAGGAATGCTACTCGACATTTCCAATAGCTTCATCGCTTCGCCTATCTCTTCTAAAGACTTTTCCATGCGCCATTTATCCTGCATCGGCTTTAATTGCTTAATTGTCGTTTTCCCCAACTCTGTTTTTGTAAAAGAAGCTATTTCAAGTAAAATCTCGTTGTATCCTAATACTTCGTACGTTTGTTCATTCATAGTAGAAACCTCCTTTGTTATCATAAAACCCTTTTAAATAAGAAAAAGCCGTCATGAATAAAAACTCATGACGGCTTGCGGTCTAGACTGCTTTAGACAAAGCAGTCTGAAATAAAAAAATAGCTATGACAAATATGCCATAGCTATTTTATCTATTATTGCATGCTATGAGGCTTATTCTTAACATTCCTTGATTACTGCATACGAAATAAACCGGGTTCTGCTCCGATTTTTTACAATCTTCAAGGCCGTATAAAATTAACGGTTAGTTAAGAACATTCACACTCATAAAACAATCTCCTTTAAAAGGGCTTATATTTGGTAATTCTTTACCATTGTATTCATTTACATTATGTTTTGTCAAGATTTTCTGACAATTAACCTAAAAGATCTTTCTTCAGCTGCTCCTTAGAGTTATCCCATAAATTACGATCATGATTCATAAGAAAATCAGCAAGTACCTTTTTAGATTTTTCATCCATATAGTCAACCATAATATGTCTTTTCATACTTTTATCCATTTTATTCACATGCTCAGGAAGAGACTTATATCCTCTACGGATTGAGCGATCAACTGTCATTTCACAAGCTGTAACTCCTGCATAGTATGGACCTTCTAACTTTCTATCAATTGTTACCCATACTAACCAATAAGGCTTACCGTTTGGAACTTCTTCCTTCGTTTTTAAAAATTTTATCCCCTTTTCCACTGCACTCCTAGCATGCATAGCACCAACATCAACAGTTGCTTCGCCTGCTTCTACATCTATAATAACTGGCGATACATTTTCTAAACTTAAACTTCCTACTCCGAAACCTTTATGCCCATCTGTAGGGTCGTTTTTTATAATATTAAACCCAATTGTTTTTTTCTTTTTTTCTTCCACTTTTCTTATTCTCCTTTTCCATTAAAATAGTAATTGATTAAATAACTGGATGAAAAATGATTGAACGATTTGAATCCAAGGGAAAATCGTATAATTAGATAATCCTGTTACGATTAGTACAATAAATAAAATAGAACCATATACTTCGTATTTAGACAACTTTGTTCTTATTCTAGAACTAACCAAGTCCTCAATAATTCGATAACCATCTAATGGTGGTAAAGGTATTAGATTAAAAGCAAAAAGCAGTAGATTTATTTGAAGGAATATTTGAAAGAAAGGATAAAAATCAAAACTACTTCCCATCGGTATTCCTAACTTTACCAAAATAGCTAGTCCTACAAAACCAATAAAAGCAAGTAATAAATTACTAAATGGACCAGCAAGTGAAACAAGAACGCCTGCTAATTTTGGCCGTTTAAAATAGTGACGATTCACTGGGACTGGTTTAGCCCAACCAAAACCAACAAGTAAAATAAAGATTGCCCCTAAAATATCAATATGTGCAATAGGATTAAGTGTTAATCTTCCCAGCTTTTGTGCTGTTGGATCTCCAAATTTATAAGCAACATAAGCATGAGCAAATTCATGAAGCGTAAATCCTATTACAATCGAGATAATAATATAAGGCAAATCCACTAGACTTTGCGAAAATAACAAATTTTAGTCTCCCCTCTATGAACAAAATATATTTTTCTAATAAGTTTTTCTTTATAAAATTATACATGATATTATTTTATAAAGGAAAATTTTCAATCTAAACTAATTCTCTAAATTACATATTTATTCATTCTATTAACCAATACGACAGCCTCTCTTAACATCCTTCTTTTCTTCCTACTACTTTTAAAATTTTTTTTTGGATACTTTCAATCCTCTTGCGCTTTTTCTGAAAGTATGAAAAACTACTATCAAAAGTAAGGAGGAATAATAATGCCATATATTACAGTTAAAATGTTAGAAGGTCGTACAGAGGAACAAAAAAGACAGTTAGTAGAAAAGGTAACAGAGGCAGTTTCTGAAACAGCGGGTGCTCCTAAAGAAAAAATTGTTGTGTTTATTGAAGAAATGTCCAAAAATCATTATGCTGTTGCAGGTAAACGTTTAAGTGATGAATAATATTATCTATTGAAGGCATTTTTCTTATGTACTTCAACTAATCAAAATGGACAGCCGATTGTAAGGATTGATATTGTTATTCAATCCTTACAATCGGCTGTCCTTCCTTTCATTAATGTTTTGTTTTAACTTTCAACGCTTCAATATAGGCATATGCCATTTCAATCTCTTCATTTGTATATTTCTGTTTAGCCTTCAAAGTAAATACTTTCTCCGTTACTTCCTCTTTTGGCAAATTATCAAAGAATAGAACGGTAGAAACAAGTTCAAGAAATCTAGAACTTTGTCCATTCATATCCTCTAAGCAAGGAGATAAATTAGGCATCTCCACTTCATTGAGAGAGAGGAACTCTTTTCCACTATCAGTAAGTGTATAGCGATATTGAAAGTATCCTCCCTTTTTTTCTTTAATCTCATTTAGGAATCCCATATTACATAACTCTTCTACTCTTAAAGTTAATTCCTCTGAATACGGTCCAAAAAAATGAAATTGATATTTTTCATG
>DATMFU010000363.1:0-7541 GCA_035556015.1 Niallia sp.
ACTAAGAAGCAAACTTGTTTCTTCGATATTTTCCATTCATCTATACATTCTTCTAAAATCCAAATAAAATTTTCTACATCCTGGATATTTCCCTCCTGAATTAATCCAGGTGGTAAATAACGCTCTCCCCAATTTTGAACAGTGATATCTTGGGAGTTCTTTAATTCAACATATCGGATAACATGATCTTTTATTGTTAGATTAACCACTTTCTTTTTGCCAAAATGTAAATTTAGTGCCATGGTTGAAAACTCCTTACTATTACTTGCTAAAGGAAAAAGAGGATATCCTTAAAAGAATGGAACACATAAACTATTAGAATAAATATATGTTCAGTCTTCTAATAGTTTTGGACATCCTATCAAAAATGGTATGACTCACGAAGTTTTTTGTAATTTACTAGCTATAATAATAAGTTCAGGTACCATTGGATGATATCCGCGCCAAAGTAATAAGCTAATAAAGTTCCTAATGCGATGTATGGACCAAATGGGATTGGTTTTCCTTTTTTCACTGCCCCTGTTAACATACCTAAAAATCCACCTAGTGTTCCTAATAAAGTAGATAAGAAGAAGGCAACAAATAGTAGTTTGGTTCCTAAAACGAAACCAATCACCGCAAATAGTTTAATGTCTCCTCCGCCCATTCCACCTTTGGACACAATAGCAATGACAAGGAGGAGAACAAATCCAATTACTGCCCCAAGGAGGGAATCCCACCATGGATGTAAGGGGATAAATATTCTTTCTATAATAAATAGAGCAGAAAAAAACAATAACACTTTATCTGGTATTATCATGTACTTTAAATCAGATACAATAATAATGATAAATAAAGAAATTAGTGTCCATGATACAAAAAGCTCTAATCTCCAGCCAAGTAATAATGGACTTAGAACAAATAAAACTCCTGTTAAAAGCTCAAATATAGGATATAAGGGGGAAATCGATGCTTTACAGCATGTTGATTTCCCCCTTAAAAACATATAACTAAAAACAGGTATAAGTTCAAAACTAGATAAAGTCCGTCCACAACTTGAACAATGAGATCTCGGCCTAACAATCGATTCTTTTATAGGAACCCTAAGCCCCACTACATTGTAGAACGAGCCAAGGGTTATGCCGTATAGGAAGATTAGTAGGTAGATCATTACGAGTACCATTTATCTTAATCTTTTTTCTCAGATTGAGCAGTTTTACTCACTACAACTTTATTATTATCCTTTTCATTAATATCTTTTATAGTTGCAGCTTTAAAGGTAATATACTTCTTGCCTGCTTTTACAGATTCGGTTGTTAATGTAAATTCTTCCCCAGTAACATTTACCTTGAATGATTCAATTTTTAAATTATTTAAATAGGAATCATCAATTTGAGATTCTGTAAGTTCAGAAGTACTTGATAGATCATTTGCAGCAGCATAATTCTTAGCAGCATTTAGAATTGTAATAGCATCTGCTCTAACTGCATCTTCTTTTGAATTCTGAATAATCCCAGCTATGCTTGGTATCGCAATCGCAGCAATAATCCCCAAAATAACAATAACTGCTAGTAATTCAATGAGTGTAAGACCTTTCTCATTTTTAATTCGTTGTTTAATTAATTGACGCATGTATATTTCTCCTTTAATTGTTATTATTTTCATCTGAACTAGTACTATTATACTAGATAGATAGTAATAATTATATCTTTTTTTGAAAAAAAATAGAAATTATTGGACATGATTAAAAATCTCAAACATTGGTATTAAAATAGAAGAAACAATTGTTCCAACTATACTTGCTAGGAAAACAATCATTATAGGTTCAATTAAAGACTTTAATCGATCTGTTGCCGTATCTACTTCTTTTTCATAGAAATCAGCAACTTTAGCTAGCATTTCATCAAGGGAACCCGTTTCTTCACCAATGGCAATCATTTGCGTGACGAGTGGAGGAAATACCCAATGAGCTTTCATCGGAACTGTCAATGATTGACCTTGTTCCAATGCACTTCTAGATTTCACAAGAACTTTTGCTATGACTTCATTTTCGATGATGTTTTCTACAATAGAAATAGCTTGTAATATCGGTACTGAGCTTGAAAATAAAGAACTAAGTGTTCTTGTCATTCTAGCAATTGCTGCTTTTTGCAAGATTTTCCCGAATATTGGTAGTCTTAAAAGAAAATAATCTAAATAATATTTGGAAGACTTATTGTTTTTTACAAGTGTTATTCCTACAACCATTCCTACTACCAATAATCCAACTAACCACCAAAACTTTTGCATAAATTCACTTGCAGAGAGTACAAATTTCGTAATTGCTGGAAGTTCACTACCAAAATCAGCAAACATGTCAACAAACGTTGGTACAACACTTACCAATAAAAATATAACGACTATAAATGCAATAATAGCAATCGCGATTGGATAGGTTAGTGCTGAGATTATTTTTTGTTTTGTATAATGTTGTTTTTCAAAGTGATTAGCGAGTCTTTCTAATGTTTCATCCATACTACCAGTTGCTTCACCGGCACGAATCATATTTACAAACATACTAGAGAAAACCTTTTTATGTTTTGCTGTTGCTGTAGACAATGGATTTCCATCTTTTAAATCTTGTTCTACTACTAATAAAGCTTTCCTTAATGCCTTACTCTCTGTTTGTTCTGCTAGAATACTAGTTGCCTCTACAACACTGATTCCTGCTTTTATAAGTGTCGCAAACTGTCGCAAATAAATGACAAAGTCTTGTAGCTTAACAGTACTTCCAAAGGTGATTTCCTTTGTTAAAAGAGTTTCTGGAATTTCGGTTATTTCCGTTACTTTAATTCCTTTTTCTTTTAATTGCACCATTGCCTCTCTTTTAGATTGTGCTGTCACAACCCCTTGCTTCTTCCCTCTTCTATCTCTACCTGAATATCTATAACGAGCCATTACTTTGCTCCTTTTCTTGCAGGTAAGGAAGAGCAGCTTCTTTTAAGATAGCTCCTGCTTGCACTAATTCCTTCACATTGCTTTCCAGCGTATGCATACCTGCTGCTCTAGACGTTTGCATAATGTTTAATATTTGATGAATTTTCTCATTACGTATTAAATTAGCTACTGCCGAATTATTGATGAGAATTTCTGTCGCAGATGTTCTCCCTGTTTTATCTGGTGTTGGGAAAAGTCTTTGCGAAACAATACTTACTAAAACAGACGCTAACTGAATTCGAATTTGATCTTGCTGTGCTGGTGGAAAAACATCAATAATACGATTAATTGTTGCTGGTGCACTTGAAGTATGAAGAGTTCCTAAAACTAAGTGACCAGTCTCAGCAGCCGTTATCGCTGTTTGGATGGTTTCTAAATCTCGCATTTCCCCAACTAAAATAACATCGGGGTCCTGACGTAAAGAAGCTCTTAACCCATTGGAAAAATCATTTGTATCAAAGCCAACTTCTCGCTGATCAATAATGCATTTTCCATGTTTATGCAAATATTCAATAGGATCTTCTAGTGTGATAATATGTTTTCTCATCGTTTCATTCATATAAGCAATCATGGCTGCTAGTGTTGTAGATTTTCCACTACCAGTTGGACCTGTTATTAAAATAAGGCCTTGTGGCTTTTCTGCTATTTTCTTTAAAATGGACGGAAGCTTTAAATCATCTAAACTAGGAATAGAAGTTGGCACCACTCGAATAGCTAAAGCTATACAAGCTCTTTGTCGATAAACATTGACCCTAAATCTAGATATCCCTTTAAGACTATATGAAAAATCTAGCTCTCCTCTTTCCTCAAAAACGTTCCATAGTTTCTCTGGAACCATCGTTCGAGCCATTGCCTCTGTATCGTCCGGCAATAAACTTTCCTTCCCATATCGCCTTAAGTCTCCATTTATTCGCATAACAGGTGGAACACCTACTGTTATATGAATATCAGAAGCTTTTAATTCAAAGCCAACTCTTAATAAATAATCAATATTGTTATACAATGATGTCCCTCCTAATCAGGGATAGCTACTCTTAATACTTCTTCTGTTGTAGTAATTCCTTGTTTTACTTTTAATAATCCATCATCAATTAGGAATATCGTTTTCGCCTTAATCGCCAAGTCACGTAAACTAGAGAATGATTCGCCATTCATGATAGTTTTTCTCATTTCATCATTCATGACTAATACTTCATGTATCGCTACTCTTCCTTTGTAACCAGTCATATTACAAGAAGCACACCCTTTCCCTCTCATGACCTTATCCACCGTAAGTCCACGTTTGGCAAAAATCTCTTTTTCCCTTTTGGTTGCTTCATGGACTTGACCACAATCTCTACACACTCTTCGCACTAAACGCTGTGCAACAATACCTGTTACAGAGGAGGCAACAAGAAATGGCTCTACTCCCATATCTAACAGTCTTGTAACAGAGCCAAGTGAATCATTAGTATGTAAAGTACTTAATACTAAGTGACCTGTTAAAGAAGCTCTAACAGCAATTTCAGCTGTTTCTTTATCCCGAATTTCTCCTACCATAATAATATTTGGATCTTGACGTAAAATAGCACGCAATCCTGTTGCAAAAGTCATCCCTACATTTGCATTTACTTGAATCTGGTTAATTCCTTCTAATTGATACTCAACTGGATCTTCTACCGTTATGATATTTACACCTTCATTGTTCAAGCGATTTAATGCTGCATAAAGAGTCGAAGATTTACCTGATCCTGTAGGACCTGTAATAAGAATAATTCCTGTTGGTTTTTCAATTAACTCGGAAAATCTCTGCAAATTCACTTTATTAAATCCAAGTTTATTTAAATCATTTAGAGCACTACCTAAGTCTAAAATACGCAAAACTACTTTTTCTCCAAAAACGGTAGGTAAAGTAGATACACGAAGATCAATTGGATGAAAATCAAGATGAAACTTCATTCGACCATCTTGGGGAATACGATGCTCCGTTATATCTAAATTCGCCATAATTTTAAGACGAGCTATTAAAACACTTTGCATATGTTTTGGAAGTACTCTTTCTATACGAAGAACTCCATCCATTCGATACCGAATCACTACTTTTGTTTCCTGAGGATCAATATGGATATCACTTGCTTTTAAAGTTGCTGCATTGGATAATATTTGATTTACTAAGCGCACAATAGGAGAATCTTGTTCGACTATATTTTCATTCGCATTTTCTCCTACAGCTCCATTATCTGATAGCAACTCTTCAAAGCCTTCATCCATATCGTAATATTTATTAATGGCTCGAAGAATATCGTCTTTCGTCGCTATGGCTGTCTCGATTTGAAATCCAGTAGATAAACGAAGGTCGTCTATTGTATAGAAATCCATGGGATCAGCCATGGCTACATATAGCTTCTCCCCTTCTTTTTTTAGGGGAATAATTAATTGTCTCTTCGCTATTTCTTTTGAAACAATGGTAAATAACTTAGGATCAAAGGGATATCGATATAAACTGACGTGAGGGATACCTAATTGAAACTCCAGAACCTCAATCAGCTGTTGTTCTGTTATATATCCTTTTTGAAGCAAGCTATCTCCAAGTCTTTGATCCGGATGTTTATCTTTAAGAGCCTGCTGTAGCTGTTCTTCACTCAACAAGCCTGCTTCTACCAGTAAGTCTCCTAATCGTTTACGAATTTGTTTCATACTATAATCCCCTGATTCTAATGGTTATTTTTGCATATCTGTTTCCAATGTCTCATCTTCTTTATCTTTTGTACTATCAACACTATCGCTAACTGAATCTTGTTCCGTTAATTCTTCTTTTGATTCGTCTGTTACTTCTTGATTCGTTTCCCCCTGATTTTCCGTATTGTCCTCTTTACTTAACTCATTTGAATCGGTAATAGAGTCTTTATCCAGGGTTATTTCTGCTTTCTCCATTAATCCAGAAGCAACCACCTTATTTATAGGTGGATAAAAGTCTTCACTGATCATCTCTTTTTTGATTGTTTCACCATTGTCATTTTGTAATTTCCGATAAACTTTAATTAAAATTCCTTCCGACCCTTCGGAAATTGTTTTGTATTCATTTACTTCCAATAAAGAATCAAATTGAATAACAGTCTTTTGTTTAAATGTTTCTTTATCGGAAAGAACCACTTCATATTTGTACACAAAAGGAATACCTGTTAAAGAAATATACAACTTATCATCTACCATTTTGAATTGAAGCTTATAGGGCGATTCATTTGGATTTACAAAGCGATAATCCATTTTCTTCGTTTGATTAATTTTCACTTCGTAACCTAATGGTGCATACTCAGGTAGTTGATTACTAGTAAATCGCTCCGCAATAGTAAAATTAGTTGCCAGAATAACTTTATGAAGTGCCGTAGCCACCATGCTTAATGTTGTATCCGAATAATCTTTTGAACTTTCACCGAGCATATTCAAAAAAGAAAAGTTTTCTTCCTTTGCGATGTCCACAGTAGGATAATTTTTCACCCATTTTGCAATATTCTTCTGGTTTTTAGACACATCGATGGTTGTATCTGTTAAAATGACTTCTTCCTGATTACTTACTAAATAATCTTGTAAATTTATTTCATGACTTCCTTTATCCAAATGAGAAGCTATAGCTAGTAAACTATCACTCCAATTATTTAAATAAAATGTATCCTCTTTTACTAGATAAGATGATATAGAGTCTAATACAGCCTCTAATTCTTCCTGATTAGCAGATACAGTTAATACATTAGCAGTTCCAGATATAATAGAATTCAAACTGTCTTGATTCTGAAAAGTAAATATACCTAAATCCAAATCAACGGCCTTTTCTTTATATTTCAAGTGAATGGAGGAAGACTTTTGCCATTCTTCTTGAGACATTTTTATTGCTTGTAATGCTTCTTCATAAGACATTCCTGAAATATTGACTCCAGCTATAGAGGTACCATCTATATAACTTTCTTTGTCTACAAATAGTTCTTCAAATGCCTTTGCTCCAAAATGAGAAAAACTAAAGATAAACGCTGTGGTAACCATCATAGCAATAAATAACTTTGTACCTTGAACATTTTTCATGAGGTGTCTGCTCCTTTAATTTATGCATTAACACTCATGGATAAATCAATTACCACATTTGGTCCAGCTTCTTGTGCTTTCTCAATATCCTCAAGCGATAATACAGATCCTGCTGTTACAAGTAATTCACCATCATTTAAATAAATATCTTTTATCACTTGTTTATTTAACAATAATTCTTTTTGCTTTTCTTTCAGTACATCAAGGCTACTTACTACGTCAGCTGTTTCTTCCTTAACTACTTCAAGAATTTCCTCTGAAACTTCTGAATTTAGCACTTCATTTTGTAGTGAAGCATTTATTTGTAGATTATCAGCTGTTTCTTCCTTGACAATAATAATATCTTTTCCATACGTAATAACATATTCAGAAGGAATAATAGCTTCATGTCCTTTAACCGTTGTTATCAAACCAATTATTTCTCCTGTTTCCTCGTTGATTTGATATTCCGTTACATTACCAATGAGTTCTCCTTTTCTAGTAATAACATTTGTATGAATAATATTGATTTGTTTACTCGCTAATTCACT
>DATMFU010000364.1:0-6044 GCA_035556015.1 Niallia sp.
CTATTTGTCCTTTATCCCATTCCATTATTTCACGAAATTTCTGGATACATTTTTCAACATCACCGATTTTGCTTCGTGTTAATACAACTTGGGTAGGTGTGGTATCACCAGGTTTTATGGCATTTATCTCTCTAAAGGTTAATAGGTCGATTCCAGCTTTTTTGGCAAGCATATCAACAGCTCTTTCAAAGGCAAAATGAACCTCTCCATGGCTAAAGCCTCTAAACGGAGCTGCATAAGGATGATTTGTGTAAACACTGTATGAATCACACCATATATGATCAATTTGATAAGGACCTGTACAGTCAACTGCTCCTGCTGTCGTTAAATGAGGAGATTTATCACCATATGCACCGCCATCAAAGAAATATTCCATTTGTGCTGCTGTTAGCTTACCCTCCTTCGTACAAGCTAATTTAATCCTTGCTTCTAAGCCAACATGTACAGGAGAAACGGTTATGTCTTCTTCTCTTGTATTAAAAACTCTTACTTTCCTTCCTCCTACTGCTCTAGATGCAATGTAAGCAAATATTTCTAAATGCACTGAAGCTTTTCCTCCATACGCACCGCCAACAAGCGGTGTTTCCACAATGACATTTCCTGCTTCTACATGGAAATCTCTACTAATAATTTTTTTAACCATATAAGGAGCTTGTGAACTAGTTACAATATGTGTAATACCATTAGGATCGATCTCACAAAGTGCTGCTCGTGTTTCCATTGCTGCATGGTCTGAAATTGGAATGGAAAAGGAAGATTCAATCATTACTTCGCCTTCTTTAATACCGGTTTGTATATCTCCTTTTCTAATTTTCGTGTGATTATTGATATTCGTTCCTTTAACAGGATAAATACCTTTATCCATTGAATAGTTTTCTATTCCTTCATGTAAGAGAGGTGCATCTTTATCAATTGCTTGTTGTGGGGAATTTACGACAGCTAGAGGTTCATATTCTATTTCTACGAGAGCAGCTGCTTTTTTAGCGATAGGAATGGTATCAGCAACTACGAGAGCAATTACTTCTCCATAATAGCGCACTTTATCCACTGCTAGTGCTGGCCGGTCAATAATTTCCTCTCCAATTCGGGGGAGGCCTTTTCCTACTATTACTGCTCTTACTCCTTGAAGGTTCTCTGCCTTTTCGATATCAATCTTTTTTAAATAAGCATGACCATAAATACTTTTGACCATTTCAACATGCAATGCATCAGTCGCTAAAAAATCACTCGTATATTTCGCCTTTCCAGTCACTTTAGCTAGGGATTCTTTTCGAAAGACACTCTTACCAATATATTTCACCAGTTCCCCTCCAATACCCGTACTAAGTAATATCTTTATTACTATATGAGCTGTTTTGGTATATATAGAAGTACCTGTTGAAATATTATGTTACTTTCCTATAATGCAATGAAAATAAAGTTTTCATAATACTTTTATTGTTCTTCCTTTCTTTTTCCAAAAACAAAAAGGCTGTCGCTCATCTAATCACCCTTAGATAGAACTACAGCCTTTTTTTATTTTGTTTCCATCCACCCTTTTTTTTCACATATATTTGTAATATGTGCTAAATGATGTCTGCCGTGCCATGCATAATTACCAATTAACCCTTTAATCGTTTGTACCCCATTTTCAGGATGATAAAATTCTCTTTCAATTGTTTCACTTTTCAATTGAGACTTTAATAGGTACACAAAACGAGTATGCAAATTCGAAAGTAAACTTAACGAAACCTCAATTGGCAATGAGTAATCAGCTAACTCTGCCCATCCTGCCTCTTCATATGGCTTAATGGTTGGCTTATTTTCTGTCAGAGCTAGTTTCGTACGAATATAGGCATTCATGTGACTGTCTGCTAGATGGTGGACAACTTGTCGAATGGTCCAACCTCCATCTCGATACGGAGTGTCTAATTGTTCTTCATTTAAACCTTGGACTGTTTTAGCAAGTTTATCCGGAAATGCGGCTATTTCAGCTACCCATTTTTCTAGCTTTTCAATGGATATGTTAGTTTCCTCTACATATGTTCCAATTGGATACCTTTCATTCATTTGCCTGCTCTCCTCACTTATTGGAATGAACTATTTTATTCGAAAAATACTAAAATGGAATCCCTTATTGGTTCGTAACCTATTTCCATATATATTTTATTAGAAGTTGGATTGGTTATATCTGTATACAGACTAGTAGTTTGATAGCCCTTATTTAACATCTGTTGTGTTAAATCCGACACACAGTCAGAAGCATATCCTTTTTTACGATGTTCTAATGGTGTGTACACAAAATTTATCGTAATATTAGATTTAGTAGGTCTAGTAGCATTAGCCATTGATACAAGTTCTCCGTCTACTTCCCATCCTGCTAAATAACCTTTTTCTAATATATCCAATGCCTTCTCCTTTGCTTGAGGTCTATCCATAGGATCATGAACATCATGACTAAATTCATACACCCAATTTTGAATAATAGGTAAATCTTCTTTTACTAACCATCTTAATTTTCCACTCTCAGAAGGTAACCTTCTCAAGTTTTTCAATTGGTAAATTCGTTGGTCCATGCCTATTTTTACTGTTTGGTTCCTTATTAATGCACTCCTTTCGGCTATTGCAAAAACTACCTCTTTCTCTCCTATTAAACCTGGAATATGATTAATAGACTGATGAATGAGATTAGTAATTTCCTTTCTTTCGTTCTCCAATAATGTTGAAAAAACCGATACAATAATCTGACGAGGATGTGTTTGCAAAAGCATCATACATGGCTTCTCATTTTTTCTTATACACGCCATTACAAAAGGCTCATCTCTTTCAGACAAGTTCATCAAAATACCTAGTGGCAACCCGTTTACAGCTTCTTCTTTCTCTAAATAAGGAATCATTTCCGATTTAAAAGCAAGGATATCTTGATAGGCATTATATTCAAACATGACTCGTTTCTCCTTTTTTCAAAAAACACTTTATTAGATTATGACTGCTTTGCTGTAATGAAAGTCTTTATACTTGGTGGTTCATAGGTATAAAATTGATCTAAAAGAGACTTAGGGTCAGAATCTACAATCGCAATATTACGATATTGTGGTTGTAAAAACTCTGCATCTGCCATATGATGCACTAATTTAACTAGTGGATCATAATAATGATTAATATTCAAAATGCCTAGAGGTTTCTTATGTAAGCCAAGTTGTGCCCAAGTAAAAATTTCAAAAAACTCCTCCATTGTACCAGCTCCACCTGGTAAAGTAATAAAACCATCTGCTAGCTCCGTCATCTTTGCCTTTCTCTCATGCATCGAATCTACTAATATTAATTCGGATAAATTTGGATGAGCAATTTCTTTTTCTTTAAGAAAATTTGGTAGAACTCCTATAACCTTTGCTCCTTCCTCCAGCATGGAATCTGCGACCGCGCCCATCAATCCAACGGAGGAGCCTCCATATACTAGTTCCAATTCTCTTCTAGCCAATTCTTTGCCTAGGGATCTTGCTTCATCCATATAAACAGCAGAAGCACCTATACTTGAACCACAAAATACCGTAATCCTCTTCATATTAAAATTCCCCCTTTGATTCTCTACTTTTTATCTATTTATCTCGGTTTTCTACATTTTATTAAGGAATTTTTACAGTTATACTCCTTATGAAGAAAAGTCATAAAAAGCATGAACCACCTTTTTCTTTCTATTTTACCTTTTTTCCCTACTGAAAGAAGTAACAATATACAGAGAAATATAAATTTTTTATGAATTTTCCTACTTTATTAAAAAAATGGGTTTATTGTAACAAAAATAGGGTAAATGTATTTGGATATACATAAACGTATTGTTTAGAAGGAGGTTATAATGAAGAAAGAAAATGTACTATATAATGGAAAAATTTTCACTATTATCTTCTGCTATGAAACCGGTTTTTGTGAAATAAGGGATATAAATAATAGGTATAAAGTAGAGCTCGTCCATCAATCCCAATTAACAAGAATTCAAGACCAAACGACCTCTCTTGATAATGGACAACTTTAGAGGATTTTATTGTGTATGAAATGTAGTTATTTCCTTTTTTCTAAATAATGTAATACATATCCATCCTTGTTACTAAGAAGAATTATAAATATCTAATTACTTAATCAAATCGCCTTTTCTTATATAGATAGGTTTCTTGTCCATTCGCTTTGCTGTCTTTTTACATAGGATATCTTGTAATAAGCAAAGGGGGTGGACATTCATGGGAGAAAACTATGGCGGTGGCTATAACAACAGCTTTGCTTTAATCGTAGTTTTATTTGTTCTATTAATTATCGTTGGAGCTTCTTTCTGGAGCTAATAATTAATAGAAAGAGAAGGCAGTTAAGTTTACTGCCTTCTTTTTTATTCCATTTTTCTCCTTGAGCATTAAAAATATACTACTTACGTTTACGGAATCGGTATAATTTAGCTAAATTCCCCAATAATAAGAGAAAACTATTAAAAGGGGAATGGATGATGGATAAAAATCAGGTGAAGGACCTTAATCATCTAAAAGATTTAGAATTACAACGATCCAAAGATTTACTCGACTACTGGCTATCCTATTCTAATATAACTACATGGCAGTTCTGGATATGTTTAGTGTTATTAATACTTCCTTTAATTTTACTTTTATTATTTCTTAATAAACGAAAAGCACTCTTACTCGGTTTTTACGGTTACAATGTCCATGTGTTTTTTACCTATACGGATGTCTTAGGGTCTGACCGTGCTTATTGGAGCTACCCATATAAAGTAATGCCAATCCTACCATCTAGTTTCTCTTTAGATGTTTCCTTTGTTCCCGTAGCGTATATGTTTTTTTATCAATGGATTTTAAAAACAAATCGAAACTACTACTTATATATGGTTATTCTTTGCGCCCTTTTCGCTTTTGTTATTAAACCTATATTTGTTTTTGTAAATCTTTTTCAATTTGATAGAGGTGCAAATTATTTTCACCTTTTTATCGGTTACATATTTGTTGGCCTCATTTCAAAATGGATTACGAACTTATTTGTTTATATGGAAAAAAAGGGGAAGGAATAGCCTTCATCCTTTTTTCATTTTAAACGCCATAATTTAACAACTAACCCAGAAACGTCCTATTTCATTTTAATAAGAAATAATTTATAATTATTATTTTCTTAAGGAACTAAAGGAGGATATATTATGGCGAAAAAAGCTTTAATTAATAAGCAAAAAAGTAACTCTAAATTTAAAGTACAAGAGTATACAAGATGTCAACAATGTGGCCGTCCTCATTCTGTATATCGTAAGTTTAGACTTTGCCGAATTTGTTTAAGAGAATTAGCCTATAAAGGGCAAATTCCTGGATTAAAAAAAGCAAGTTGGTAATTCATATAAATCATATTGTGAGTAGTGATTTTCTCAAGCGCTACTCACCATGTTACATAATCAAAAGAATTGTAAATCCCCTCAATGTTTCTGAAATCGCTTCACTACTTATATTACCTTCACCTATTTTAACGAAATAAAAAACCTCCACCTACAAAAATAGCAAGAACGACTTCTTGTTAAAATTGAAATGATAAAGGTTTTTCTTAACTATCGTATTGCTTGAACACGTCCAACTTGTCCATCTGTTAATCTCACTTTTATTCCATGAGGGTGATAAGAAGAATTCGTCAAAATATCTTTTACTACACCAAGTGTCCGTTTACCAGAACGCTGATCAGCTTTTAGTACAATTTCTACTTCTAATCCTGGAGTGATGTCTTTTCTATATTGTCCGTTCAATGTATTACACACCTGTACGTTTTCTTTGATTATTAGGTTTTTTCGTCTGCTGACTATTCATCTTTTGCACTTTTCCATTGCCGTTTGCTGTAAGTTTCGTACTTTGCGCCTGTTGCTTCTTATTTGCAAGTTGCTGTTTCATGGCATCCTTTAAACTTATTTTCTTTTTACTATCATTTGTTTGATTGTTTTCACTCATCTGTTTTTCCTCCAGTTAAAATCTTTTCTACCCTTAATATATCATACTTCTAGTGGAAGACATATTAACTGAAAATTCCATTAAAAGAAC
>DATMFU010000365.1:0-4605 GCA_035556015.1 Niallia sp.
AGGTAAAAAGGGAAATGAGAGAGGTAGTCATTGCTATTTTTCTAAGAGTTAGAGGTAACAAGGGAAATGAAAGGGGCAATCATGGCCATTTTTGCAAGAGAAGGGGATGAAAAGGGAAGTGAGAGAGGCCGTCATGGCCATTTTTGCAAGAGCAGAGGGCGAAAAGGGAAATGAGAGAGGCTATCATGGCCATTTTTACAAAAGCAGAGGGCGAAAAGGGAAATGAGAGAGGCTATCAAAGCCGTTTTTACAAGAGCAGGGTCAAAAAGGGAAATGATAATTGTAAAAATACGAAAAATAAAACTTCAAAATACCCAGAGGAATTCTACTAATAAAAAAGAATAAGTAAAGCAATCATCTTCTAAATCAATCACTAATTATCCTCCAAAAATCCTATTTTTGTCATATAAACCACATAACACTTAATAAATCATTGGTTTTACATTTTAAAAATAAATATAGACATTTACATTTTCAAGTATATACATTATAATGAAAGCGATAACAGCTAAAGGGGTGCCCTTCATGAAAAAAGAAGTCATAAAGGAATACCAAGAATATCAAGGATCTGGTATAAAACCAGCTGATTTTGATGATTTTTGGGAGCATGCACTACAAGAATTAAATGATCAAAGTTTAGATTATGAATTAGAAAAGGTAGATATTCCATCGAATATAGCAGATTTTTATAACTTATACTTCACGGGAGTAAAGGGAGCTAGAATTAGATGCCAATATATCCGACCAAAACAAATAGAAGGAAAAGTACCTGGAATGTTGATGTTCCACGGATATCATAGCAATAGTGGAGATTTTAGTGACAAGCTCGCTTGGGTTTCAGAAGGATTTGCTGTTCTTGCAATGGATTGTCGTGGGCAAGGGGGAGAATCAGAAGATACCACATCTGTTAAAGGAGCAACATTAAAAGGATTCATCATCCGTGGTGTGGAAGAAGGACCTGAGAGTCTATATTTCCGTAATGTTTTCTTAGATACAGCACAAGCAGCAAGAATTTTGATGAATATGGAAGAAGTAGACGAGGAAGCAATCAGTGTTCAGGGGGCGTCACAAGGAGGAGCACTTTCGCTAGTATGTGCAGCATTAGAGCCAAGAATCAAAAAGGTGGTCGCACAATATCCATTTTTAAGTGACTATCGCAAAATGTTTGAACTAGACATTAATGTATCTGCATATGAGGAGTTAGCTTATTGGTTTCGATTCCGCGATCCTCTTCATGAGAAAGAAGAAGCGTTTTTTCAAAATTTGGAGTACATTGACTTACAACACTTAGCACCAAGAATCAAGGCAGAAGTAAAATGGGCAATTGGGTTAGAAGATTTAGTATGCCCACCAGTCACTCAATTCGCTGTATACAATCAAATATCTTCACCAAAAGAGTTGTTTGTATATCCAGAATACGGTCATGAATATTTGCCAAAATTAGGAGATAAAATCAGGGGGTTCTTGCTAAATGGGTAAAATGATTCTTTTTAATGAAGAAACACAAGAATTTCATTTAACAAATGGTAGCATTAGTTACTTATTCCGTGTTATCGAAAAAACATCTCAATTAGAGCACTTGTATTATGGAAAGGCGATTCGCCATCGCGATAATTTTACTTATTTACTAGAAAGAGAGATTCGTCCATCAAATAATCAAATAGAGGGAGATCATACTTCTTCTCTTGAGCATATTAAACAGGAATATCCTTCGTATGGAACAACAGATTTCCGTACACCAGCCCATCAAATCCGTTATCCAGAAGGAGATAGAATTTCTGATTTCCGTTATGACCGACATACCATAGTTGAAGGGAAACCAACTTTAACAGGTCTTCCAGCTACATATGTGGAAAATAATGAAGAAGCAGAAACATTAGAGGTTGTATTAAAAGATACATATTCCGATTTATCGATTCATTTATTCTATACGATTTTCGCTGGACGCTCTGCTATTGCCCGTAGTGCAAAATTCGTAAACAACGGGACAACAGACTATGATATCGAATCTGCTTTAAGTCTTAGTCTTGATTTTCCAGATAAGAACTTTGAACTAGTTCACTTGCATGGAGCTTGGGCTAGAGAAAACCATATGGAAAGAAAACCAGTTATTACTGGAGTTCAATCTGTTTCTAGTGCAAGAGGAGCGAGTAGTCATCAACATAATCCATTTATGGCACTTGTTCGTCCTGATACAACAGAGCACACTGGTCAAGTATATGGCTTTAGCTTAATTTATAGCGGAAATTTCTTAGCACAAGTAGAAGTAGATACGTATCAAGTAACGAGAGCGATGATTGGAATTAATCCATTTGAGTTTACATGGAGATTAAAACCAAATGAAGAATTCCAAACACCAGAAGCAGTAATTGTTTTCTCAGAAGAAGGATTAAATGGCATGAGTAAAACATTCCACGAGCTATATCGCACAAGACTTGCAAGAGGCGAGTGGAGAGATAAAGAGAGACCAATTCTAATCAATAACTGGGAAGCAACCTATTTCGATTTTAATGAAGAGAAGGTCTTAGAAATTGCTAGTAAAGCTGCTGAAGTGGGAGTAGAGTTGTTCGTTCTAGATGACGGTTGGTTTGGCGAGCGACATGATGATACATCTTCTCTTGGCGATTGGTTTGAGAATAAAGACAAACTACCAAATGGTATTAAAGGCTTAGCCGAAAAAGTCCATGATTTAGGCTTGAATTTTGGCTTATGGTTTGAGCCAGAGATGATTAGTAAAGGAACAAAACTTTTCGAAGAGCATCCAGATTGGATGATACATGTTCCTGGAAAAAGAACTTCCCATGGTAGAAACCAGTTTGTCCTTGATTACTCTAGACCAGAAGTAGTAGAGGGAATCTTTAATCAAATGGATGCTATCCTTTCCACAAGCAAAATTGATTATATTAAATGGGATATGAATCGCTATATTTCAGAGGTCTTCTCCATTAGCTTACCGAAAGAACAGCAAGGGGAAGTATTCCACCGTTATATTTTAGGTGTGTATTCCCTTTATGAAAGATTACTAGAAAAATACCCACATATTTTAATAGAATCATGTGCAGGTGGTGGGGCAAGATTTGATCCAGGTATGCTTTATTATGCGCCACAAGCTTGGGCAAGTGATGATACTGATGCAGTAGAACGCTTGAAAATCCAGTATGGAACTTCAATGGTCTATCCAATATCTAGTATCGGTAGCCATGTATCCGCCATTCCAAACCATCAAGTAGGTAGAATGACAAGCTTGGAGACGAGATCAAATGTTGCATACTTCGGAACATTTGGATATGAGTTAGATATTACGAAAATGACAGAAGAAGAACATGCCAAAATGAAGGAGCATATTAGCTTCTTTAAAAAGCATCGTAAATTAATTCAACAAGGTACATTTATTCGATTGAAAAGTCCATTCACCAATAATGAAACAGCATGGATGGTAGTATCTAAAGATCAATCAGAAGCAATTGTTGGTTACTACGAAGTGTTAGCTAAACCAAATAGACCATATGAAAGATTACAGTTAAAAGGTTTAGCAGCAGATAAATTATATACAGTCAATCATGATGTGGAGCGATACGGAGATGACTTAATGGAAATTGGGTTATTATTCGGAGGCAACTATATCGACCGTGCAAGTGAATATTGGTCAAGAGACCATATTACAGATTACAACAGCAAAGTATTTTATCTATCAGTGAAACAATAAAGGAGTAGAATAATCATGAAAAAGTTCCCAGAAAATTTTTGGTGGGGTGCAGCTACATCTGGACCACAAAGTGAAGGCCGTTTTAATAAACAACACGCAAACGTATTTGACTATTGGTATGAAATTGAACCAGAAGCATTTCATAACTATGTAGGACCAGATACTGCGTCTAACTTTTATAACAGCTATAAAGAAGATATTGCTTTAATGAAGGAAATCAATTTAAACTCTGTTCGTTCTTCTATTCAATGGACTCGTTTAATCGATGATTTCGAAACAGCTAGCTTAAACGAAGATGGCGTTCGTTTTTATAATAATGTCATTGATGAGTATATCAAACAAGGTATTACACCTATGTTTGGACTACACCATTTTGATTTACCAGTGGAATTATATCAAAAATACGGAGGCTGGGAGTCTAAGCATGTAGTAGGCCTTTTTGCTAAATTTGCTAGACGCTGCTTCGAACAATTCGGTGACCGTGTTAAACATTGGTTTACATTCAATGAGCCTATGGTTATCGTTGATGGTCAATATTTATACCAATTCCATTACCCAAAAGTAGTAAATGGACCGAAAGCAGTGCAAGTAGCTTATAACTTAAATTTAGCATCTGCAAAAGCAATCAAAGAATTCCGTGACTTAAAGTTGAACGAAACAGGATCAAAAATTGGTACTATCCTAAACCTAACTCCATCTTATCCAGCAAGTGATAAGCCAGAAGATGTGGAAGCAGGTAGAATCGCAGACTTATGGAGAAACGAAATGTTTTTACACACTGCAGTGTATGGAGAATTTCCACCTGCATTAGTAGAACTATTAACGAAAGACAAAGTGATTTGGAAATCAACAGAAGAAGAACTTGCGATTCTAAAAGAAAATACAATTGATGTTCTAGG